>JAZGCT010000220.1:0-6107 GCA_036477085.1 Thermoplasmata archaeon
ACAGGAAACTCTCGGCGTTGATGTCGAAATATGTGAAGTCTTCTCTTTTCGTTAGGGCGATGGAATCTACGGTCCTTACCGTGGACTTGTCCTCCTTCTTGCAGAAGCTCTTGAAATCGTGTTCTCCGATAAAGATGCCCGATGCCTCTTTGAGCATATCCAGATCCAAGTCCCTGTCCAGATGATACCTGTACCACCTCTGTCTGGCATGACGGGGATTGAATGTCTCATCCACTTCCGCAATGCCCCAGAAGTAGATGTCCCTAAGATTGGAGTTCAAAGCTTTCAGCATCTCCCCTTTCTTGAAGTCGGTATTAAGAGCAACGACGTTCCCGATCGCGCTTGCACCCCTGTCCGTTCGACTCGATCCTCGGAAGTGGTTCTCCTCGACCCCTAGGATCATCTGGGTCTTCTTCATAGCAGCGATGATATCACCCTCCACCGTCCTCACATCAGGCTGCCTCTGGTAGCCCCAAAACCTAGAACCATCATAGCCGAACTTGAGGGCGACCCTCATCGGAAACCTGATTATGGTCTGTCTATATAAGGTGACCTGGATGCCTCAATATGTGGTAGTGCTGGCGGAGCCGAAGAACGAAGGCAATGTTGGCGCAGTGGCGAGGGCGATGATGAACTTCGGAGTCGAAGATCTGATCCTGGTCAACCCGTGCGAGGTCGGTGATGTTGCTGAGAAGAGGGCGATGAGGGCGATCACCATTCTGGAGAACGCGAAGACGGTCGATACGCTTGAGGAGGCTCTGAAGGAAGTGGATTTCGTGGTGGGCACGTCGGGCGTGGACACGGCAAGGGACAGGAGGTTCATAAGGATCGCGCTGGACCCCGACGAGGCCACTGGCAAACTGGCAGAGATGGACGGGAAGGTGGGATTGCTTTTCGGAAGGGAGGACTTCGGGCTGCTCAACGAGGAACTAATGAAGTGCGACATGCTCATCAGGATACCTTCCAGCGATGATTATCCGATACTCAACCTATCGCACGCGATAAGCATAATCCTCTATGAGCTGTTCAAACCCAGGGCCAAGAAGAAGGAAATAAGAGAGGCATCCGGACACGAGAAGGAGAAGCTGCAGGAACACTTCGTGAAACTCCTGGATGCGATCAACTATCCCGAGCACAAGATGGAAAGGACCAAGATGATGTTCAGAAGGTTGATGGGAAGGGCTACGCCTTCAAAATGGGAGTTCCACGCCCTCATGGGTGTGATAAGCGAAGCCGCGGAGAGGATCGAAAAGAAGGGCTAGCAGACGCCCATGTACTTATCGGTCATCTCCATGCTTTTCAACTTGTCCTCTTCCACTTCCAGCATTGCTCTTATGCAGTCCACGTTCTCCGGGATCACATCGGACTCCTGATGTATGGCCTGGTAATAGTACAGCTTCTTCCCGACGATGTGAACGCCATCCTCCCACACTGCGATCTCGAAAAGATCTCCCCTCTCTCTGCACAGGTCCTTGGCGTATTCCATTATCTGGGCGGTGGACCTGATCCCGTCAGAACCCCACACGAAGATGATCCTCGGCGTTGCCTTCCAGAGGTCGATCACATCACCGCTGGAGACCTCCTTGTTCAGCTCTGCGACGACCGAATGCACGTGCATGATGGTGGTGGGAACCTTGACCGCAGTCGTCTGAATATTGATGTCTGGAACAACACTCTGAACGTCCGGACCGTGATGCGACGGCACCTTCAGCACTGGTTCGATGGCGTTTATCGGACCCCTCTGGGTATCCCAAGGATCCGCACTCCTCCTGATCATGACCGCAAGGACATTGTCTATTCCGTATTCGATGTGGAGCGGGTACAGCGTTCTCAGAAGACCGGTGGTGTTGCAGGAGACCACCCTCACGAACTGTGCCCCGTAACAGTCGTTATAGTTGGCCATCGAGTTGAAGGAAACGCCCGTGAGCTCGTGCTTCTCCCCACCCTGCCAAATCGCCTTCACCCCTGCTTTCTCATAGACCTCCTTGTAACCCGCTTTCTCGGGCGTGCAATCGATTACCAGGTCCGCCTCAGGGAGCAGATCATCCAGCGTCCCTTGGACCTCCAGTCCGGCGTCCTCGAACCTCGAAACATACTCCTTGGCGGCCGCGTACAGGGGAATCCCTCTCAGGTTCGCCAGTTTGGCCTCGAAGGTCGGTCTGGTCTTGGTCGCACCGATGACCTCCATGTCTGGCTGTGCATTGACCGCGTCAGTCACCCTCTTGCCGATTGTGCCGTATCCATTGACAGCTATCTTTGCCTTCACTCCTATCCCCGGGGGGTAGAGGAAGTACGAACCTTAAGCATTTTGATACCACAGCTCTGGGTACAGGTCGGACCTAAGTCTTGGAAGAAGCGCCATGAGAACGGCCTGCTCCGCGAGGATCTTCCTAGTGGTCTTTCCGTCAGAGAGGTGTCCGACCGTTCCCTTCTCCTCCTCGATCTGGTCCAGGTTGAGGAACCTTCTCATGACCTCGCTAAGAGGGACGCCTTCGATCGCCATGTCAGAGACCGACTTGGGGAGCTGGAAACCGGGACCGTGACCAAGGGTAACATTACCCCTCTTGTCAACGATTGCGCAGTAATGGACCATGCATGTCCCGCCGAGCTCGTCGAGTTGCACCATTCCGCCTTCGATACCGATACCGAAATCAGCGTTTCCGATGGACTCCTTTGCACGGCCTATGGCACCTTCCTTCACCTGGTCGTCCATCGGGTTCTCGGGACCCTTGTCCTCCACCTCGATACCGTGGATCTCCACCTTCTTGAACACCTTGAGAAAGACATCCCTGGTGGCCCAGATCTTTGCCTTGTTCTTTGAGCCGACGTTCACCACCAGAGGTCTCTGGAGCTTACCGTCCGCGTCTATCTCTCCGTTCCTTATCCGGGTAGAACTGATTGGACAGCTGTCCTCGGCCAAGACCAGTGCGACGATATGAATCTCAAGCGGTGTCAGTCCGCTCTGTTCCCTCATTCGGTTTATCTCTTCGGCCGTCTCCCTCGTCTCCTCCGATGCGATGAGCATGTCAAGAGTCGGCATGTGAATGGCGGGCCCGAGCATGTCGGTGATCTCGACGATCTCGAATCCCCGGTATCCAGCCTCCTTAAGGAATGCCTCAAGTTTCTCCATTCTCTTTTGAATGGGCTTCACTGAATGTCCCCGAGCATTGCTGGCCATGTCGTCCGATGTTACCCCGATGAGTATCTCGTCACCCAAAGCGAACGCCTGTTCAAAAATCGTTCTGTGACCTTTGTGGATCCTGTCAAACGTTCCGGCGAAAGCCACCTTCATGTTCACACCATAGCCAAGACGAACGCCACGACCACAACACCAACGCTGATGGCATAGAGCATCAGAAGCTGCCTCTTCTTCCTCGCCAGGATGTCCATTCGCTCCCGCTCGCAGGACTCTGAACAGTACTCATCCTTGGGCCGAACCGCCCTCCCGCATGCGATGCAGTGTTTGTGCTGCGGCAACCTTTCTGGCATTGAAATCCCATCTTTCGCTTGTTATTAAATGTTGAGGGAGGACAAAAGACTTTAGGTTTTTCGGTCTCAGAGCATATCATATTCATATACTTTTCCGAATTATTTAAATACTATAACGTTCTATATTCGTAAAACAGAACGGCAAGGGTGTGTATTGAGAAGGCTTGGTGTTATCACAGACATTACCTTTAGCGGGCTCCTTCTAGTTCGAGCCGAGTTCGCCCCGAAGAAGGGGGAAATCGTTCTCGACCCAAGGAAGAGAAGGGTTGGAGCCGTCGCCAGAGTCTTCGGACCTACGAGAGCACCTTTTGTCACCATAAGGCCATCTGAGAAAAAGACCTCGCTGGACCTGATCGGAAGTGAATTGTTTCTCGGATGACCAGTGGGAGGAACGGAGAATGCCAAAAAAGAAGAAAGTCGAGCAGGACGAGTACGTCGAGAGGTGCCCTGAGTGCGATAGCGGTCATCTGACCAAGGACTACGACAGGGGAGAGCTTGTCTGCGAGGAGTGCGGACTGGTTCTAGACGATCAGATGATAGACCAGGGACCTGAATGGAGAGCATTTGACGTAGAGCAGGGAGAGAAGCGCGCCAGAACTGGCGCCCCAATGACTTACACCATCCACGACAAAGGCCTTTCCACCACCATTGGGTGGAAGAACAAGGACTCGTACGGGAAGAGCATCCCGACCAGGAACCGGGCCCAGCTGTACAGACTGAGGAAGTGGCAGAGAAGGATTAGGGTCTCGAACGCGACTGAAAGGAACCTGGCCTTTGCCCTGAGCGAACTGGATAGAATGGCCAGTGGCATGGGATTACCCAGGAACGTCAGGGAAACGGCAGCGATGATATACAGGAAGGCGGTCAACAAGAACCTCATCAGGGGAAGGAGCATCGAAGGAGTGGTGGCTGCGTCGCTTTACGCTGCCTGCAGGCAGTGCAACGTGCCACGGACATTGGACGAGATAGCGAATTCCAGCAGAGTAGGAAGGAAGGAAATTGGAAGGACGTACAGGTTCATGACCAGGGAGCTGAAGCTCAGACTGATGCCCACCAAACCGCAAGACTACGTTTCCAGATTCTGCTCCGAGCTGAAGCTTGGGGGAGATGTGCAGACAAGGGCGATAGAAATCCTGAAGGAAGCCACTGACAAGGAACTCACGAGCGGTCGCGGACCGACTGGTGTGGCCGCTGCGGCCATCTACATAGCGTCGATCACATGCAACGAGCGCCGAACTCAGAGAGAGGTCGCCGATATTGCTGGTGTGACAGAGGTCACCATCAGAAACAGATACAAGGAACTCACTGAGAAGCTGAACATCCAGATCCAGCTCTAAGGTCGTACTCTCCGGAGTGCGACATATTCTATTTTCTTTCCCACCATACCGAACAGGATATCCTTTTTTACGCCGTGCGATACCCTGACCGCCCTGCTGACCTCGGGCCACATTCCTCTGTGATCGGATGAGAACGAATGAACCAGATACTTGGCGTGAGTCTTATCGGGTGCGTTGGTGTACGCCCTGAAATGCGACCCATACTTGAACCCGGTCTTGACAATCAATCCCCTTTCCTCCAGGTCCTTGAACACCTTGAGCCTCAAGTTGAAATCGGGTTGTATCTTCTTTGCCTTCTTCATGAACGAGACCAGACCGATCTTCCTCCCAGTGTTGGCGTTCTTCACTTCTATGATTCCCTTTTCCATGAGATATGCGGTCTCGATCAGGGACAGCTGGAGCCGATTGCCGATCATCTTACCGTAGTATCCAGACTCGTGCAGCTTGAGGGCTTCGGTTTCGTTGGCCACCATGACCCTGTCCTCCAGGAGCATCGCGTGAGCCAGCATCTTCTTCCTCTTCTTCTTGATCTGGCCCTTCGGCTTGACAGTTCTTGCCTCATAATACGTCAGGTCGCTCTCCTCGTCCACGACGGCGATCAGCAGTTTCTTCTTGACATTCAACACCTTGGCCAGATGCATTCTGAGAGCCTTCAGGTCGAAGATGGATCTCTCGGAGATCGCGGACACCCAGTACTTGGATGGCGTCTTGTTGGGGCTGCCTCCGCGCGGAAAGACCCTGAAGTCCAGGGGCGACAAGCAGGACTTGACAACGTACCCTCTGAGCCTGAGGTCGCGGTAGACCAGGTACTTGATCTCGAAATTGGGGTAGATACGGTTCGCCGCCTTCAGCAGTTCCGGGAATGCCAGCTTCTTGCCCTTTCTCCTCACGTCCACCTTGCCGGATTCGGAAAGGAACATCCCTTCGATCAGCTCCAGCTCCAGCGCTCCCCCTGAGAGGGGTGTGCCGAAGTACCCCTTGTTGTGGATTTGGCTCGCCTCGGCCTCGTCCTTGATGATCATCTTCTCCACGCGCAGTTCAGCTTCCGCCATCTTGGCTGCCTGGATGAAATGCAAGAACTTAAGTCGTTCGTAAGGAACAAATATGAGAATTTGAAGAGCCAGGCGCCTCTGGCTGAGGAAAGGTCGAAGAGAGCAGTTGCTAACGTTCGAGAAGCACACAGGAGCCGAGCGGGATGGTTCAGGCCTGCGAGAGGAGAGCCCTGCAGGAGATGGAAGCGCGAGTAAGAAAAAAGCTTCCAGTTCCGTCCGAAAAAGGGGA
>JAZGCT010000221.1:0-6686 GCA_036477085.1 Thermoplasmata archaeon
TCAGAGCGGACATCAACTTCGCATGGCCCTCGGCGGAACTGGCTGTCATGGGACCCGACGGAGCGGTCAATATCATTTTCAAAAAGGAGATTCAGGCCGCGGACGATCCCAAGAAGAAAGCGGAGGAGCTTGCGTCCGACTACCGTGAGAAGTTCGCCAACCCGTACATCGCAGCACAAATGGGCTACGTCGATGACATAATCGAACCTCAGGACACACGACCTCGGTTGATTGATGCCCTTCACACTCTTTTGAACAAAAGGGAGACCAGACCTGCCAAGAAGCACGGAAACATACCCCTGTGAGGAAGATGTTCGAGAAGATACTCATCGCTAACAGAGGAGAGATTGCTCTTCGGATAATGCGGACCTGCCGGGAAATGGGAATCTCCACGGTGGCCGTTTATTCTGATATCGACAAGCACGCCCTTCACACCAGGTACGCTGATGAATCCTACCATATCGGGCCCAGTCCACCACTTCAAAGCTACCTCAACGCGGACAAGATCATCAAGGTCGCACAGGAACATGAGGCAGAGGCGATCCATCCCGGTTACGGCTTCCTTGCCGAGAATCCGGAGTTCGCCTGGAAGTGCGAGGAGAACAAGATCGTCTTCATAGGTCCCAACTCCTGGTCGCTGGCAAAGACCGGGGACAAGTTATCGTCGCGAGAGATCGCAAAGAATGAGGAGATACCTGTCACACCTGGTAGCGATGGTGCGGTGGAGAGCGATAACGCCCTCGAGATTGCCAGGGAAATAGGCTATCCGATCATCCTCAAATCCTCAGCCGGGGGCGGCGGTATCAGCATGGGCGTGGTGGAAGAGGAGAAGGACCTGTTGAAGAACCTGGAGATCGCTCAATCCTCGTCGCTTTCGTCGTTCGGAAATCCCAACATATTCATAGAGAAGTACTTGAGGAATCCAAGGCACATAGAGTTCCAGATACTGGCAGATACCCACGGCAACGTGATCCACCTGGGAGAGAGGGAGTGTTCCATACAGAGAAGGTTCCAGAAACTCGTGGAGGAGGCGCCGAGCGTGGTCATGGATGCTGGGAAGAGGAAGGATATCGGTGAAAGGGCAGTCAACATAGCCAAACTGGCCGAGTATGTCAACGCTGGTACCATCGAATTCCTTTACGACGGAAAGGAGTTCTATTTCAATGAAGTGAACGCAAGGCTTCAGGTCGAGCATCCAGTTACCGAGCTCGTCACCGGCCTGGACCTTGTGAAGGAGCAGTTGAGGATCGCTTCGGGAGAGGAACTCACGCACACCGAAAGCGACCTCCATCCTAGAGGATGGGCGATGGAGTGCAGGATCAACGCCGAAGACCCGTACAACAACTTCCTGCCATCACCTGGGACGGTGACCGATTATGAACCTCCTGGGTCTATTGGAGTCAGAATCGATTCAGGCGTTGTGACCGGCTCGGAGATACCTACGTTCTACGACCCTTTGTTCGCTAAGATAATTGTTTGGGCCCGGACCAGAGACATGGTGGTCAAGAGGATGAGCAGAGCATTAAGAGAATGGAGGATCGAGGGGGTAGAGACCAACATACCGTTCCACTTGAAGATACTGGAAGATGATTCGTTCAAAAAAGGTGAGATCGATACGGGGTTCGTTCAGAGATCGGATATCGTCAACAGACTGCGCAAAGAGGGTGAAGAGCTCAAGGTGGAACTTCGCAGGAGGGCGGCCGCAATCTCGGCGGCTCTAGCGATGTCCAAGATCGGAATAAGGACCTATCTCAGGACCGAACAGAGGCAACCAAGGGCGGAGCAAACCAGTCATTGGAAGGTAGCGGGTAGGCAAGAGCAACTCGGTCGGAGGCTAAACGCGGATGAGGTTCAATCTGATAATTGATGGAAGAGACCACGAGGTGGAGCTCGAGATCGGCAAGGCCGTGACGGTCAAGGCCGACGGAGAGACGTTCCACGCGATCGTAGAAAAGACAGAAAAGGGTGTGTGGGTGGTTGTCGGCGGCAACAAGTACAAGATCGACATCAGCGACTCGCAGGTCCTGGTCGATGGTCAGAAACATCACATCCAGGTCAGGAATCTGAGAAGGGGAAGACCGTCCTGGTCACATAAGACCGTGGTGAAGGGAGAAGACGAAGAGAAGGAACCCGGGGACAAGAACGTCAACAAGGAAGGTATGGTTCATCCTCCCATGCCAGGCAGGGTCGTGTCGATCAAAGTGAAGGTGGGCGATTCTGTCAAGATGGGTTCCCCATTGCTGGTCTTAGAGGCCATGAAGATGCAGAACGAGATCTCCTCGCCCAGGGAGGGCAAGGTGGTGGAAATCAGGACCTCCGAGGGTTCGCTCGTTGACGTCGGTGACGTACTTCTAATAATCCAATAACCTTTTGTGCAACCACCTTGGACTTTTCTTTCCATAACAATGTTGGGATTCGCAATGTAGAAATCGATTTTCGACTAACAGGGATTAGGCGCATTATACCTTTAATGTAAATCGCAACAAAACCACTGGTATACGACACAGCATTAGTCAACTTTATATCAAAGATTAGTATTCAATTGAATGCTCGTCCATTGTCGAATGGCAGGGGGCAGTGAGTGACCCAAATAAAGTTCATTTCGAAACTTTGTCAGGCTTGTAGAGCTTGTGAAATGGGATGTCTCGAAAGGCATTCCGAATCAGGTACTTTTCCAGATTTCATTTGGGAAGAGCCTCCATTGATTTCAAGGATCATGGTGACCGAGATGAAGGGGAGATTGCTCACCTTGAAATGCCTTCACTGCAAGAAGCCGAAATGTATGGAGGCTTGCAAGGAGGATGCGATCACAAAGACCGAAGGAAAGGTCATACTTGATGTTGACAAATGCACTGGCTGTTGGGATTGCGTAGATGCATGTCCCTTCAAATCCATTCAGAAGGACGAGGTGAGGAACATCGCAGTCAAGTGCGATTTCTGTAGGGGATACGACGATCAAGCTTGCATTACCTCGTGTCCGACAGATGCTCTCATCTTAGTTGAAGTTGGAGGATCATAATTCGGAGGAATTCAATGGCAGAAGAGAAGAAGAGATCGGCAGACCCGGCCGTCCAGCAGATGTTGGCCAAATGCGATAGCTGCGAAGGCCTACCATCGACCATGTGGGACCGCTACGATGCGATGCAACCGCAGTGTCGGTTCGGTGAACTGGGAGTATGCTGCACGCTTTGTTTCCAGGGCCCATGCAGGATAAACCCGACGGGGAAGGAACCTCAGAGGGGGATATGCGGCGCGGCGGACTACACCATCGTGTCCAGGAACCTGCTGAGGAGGATCGCAGCGGGAACCGCGGCCCATTCGGACCACGGAAGGCACATCGCCCACACACTGCGCGCCCTCGTCGAAGGGAAGACCGATGCGTACTCGATAAAGAGCGAGGAGAAGCTGAAGACCGTGGCAAAGAAGGTCGGAATCTCCATCGATGGCAAGGACACCATGCAGTTGGCCAAAGAGGTGGTCGACTTGGCCCTTGAGGACTTCAGCAGACAGGATGAGCATGTTCCGTTGACATGGTTGAGAACGATTCTCACACAAGAGAGAATGGATATCCTGAACAGGTGCGACGTCGTCCCGTATAACATCGATGCGATGGTCACAGAAACGATGCACAGGACCAACATGGGAGTCGACGCGGACCCGGTACCGTTGATCTTCAACGGAGTGAAGTGCGCCATGGCCGACCTGGCTGGAGAGGCCATCAGCACCGACCTCTCTGACATCCTCTTCGGAGTGCCCAAGATGACGGTCACCCAAGCCAACCTTGGTGTGTTGAAGGAGGACCAGATAAACCTGGCGATGCACGGTCACAACCCAGTTCTCAGTGAAGTGATCGCGGACATGACAGAAGAGATGGAAGAAGAGGCAAAGGCGGCCGGAGCGACTGGGATCAACATCGTTGGAGTTTGCTGCACTGGCAATGAGCTCCTGTCGAGAAGGGGCATTCCACTTGCCACCAACTTCGCATCTCAGGAAGCGGTCATCATGACCGGTGCCGTCGACGCGATGATAGTCGATTATCAGTGCGTCATGCCTTCGCTCGGAATGTGGGCTCAGTGCTTCCACACCAAATTGATTTCGACCTCCAATCTGTGCAGACAGCAGGGAGACGTACACATCGAGTTCGATCCTACCACGGCGAAGGAGGATGCTAGGCGCATCATCAGACTGGCGATAGAGGCTTACAAGAACCGCAAGCCAGCGGACATCGAGATCCCGCAATTCACAGAGACGATAGTTGTCGGGTTCAGCGTTGAACAGATCGAGGAGATCCTGAAGAAGCAGTCCGATGATCCTTACCAGTACATTGTGGACAATCTCAAGGATGGCAAGATAAAGGGATTCGCGGTGATGGCAGGATGCAACAACATCAAGGTATGTCATGACGAATCGCATATGATCTTGGCCGAGGAGTTCCTCAAGAACGACATCATGGTTCTGGCAACTGGATGTGCTGCTGGAGCCTTGGTGCGAGCTGGATTCACTTCCTCCAAGGCAACTCAAGAGAAGGCGGGAGAAGGCCTGAAGGAGTTCCTCACGACGCTCGGAAAGGGGATAGGACACGAGGATCCGCTTCCACCTGTATGGCACATGGGCTCATGCGTGGACAACTCAAGGATACAGTTATTCATGACGACTCTCGCCAACAAGATGGGCGTGGACATCAAGGACCTTCCAATAGTTGCATCGGCACCAGAGGACATGAGTGAGAAGGCGACCGTGATCGCTACCTGGCTCATCGCCACTGGCTGGCCCGTCCACGTTGGGATATTCCCCTTCATACACGGCAGTCCGCTCGTTGTTCAGATAGCGGAACACACGGCAAGGGACGTCTACGGCGGTTTCTTCATCTTCGAAAGGGACCCGCACGAAGCTTCAAGAAGACTCATCAACATCATCAAGCACCGAAGATGGAGGCTCGGCATAGATGCGGACCCAGAATGTGTTTATCCGAACGGATTGACGGCCGCTGACCTGTTTGAAGAGGCGGGGCCTCCTAAGGCAGATACTGCAAACGGAGGGAAGTAAGATGATCTCACAGAAAGAGCTCTTCAGCATGGCGATCACTGGCGGGATATCTGCTGTTGGTTATGCGGACGTTCTGCTGAACAAAGCCATCAAGACGCATGGACCAGACAAGGAGATCGGATATCCGGACACTGGCTACGAACTTCCATGTTTCTACGGATGGACGACAACCGAGGTCAAGAAGCTTGGTGATTTGCCAGCGTTACTAGGTCAAGTCAGAGAGAAGATCTGCCACGAGCCCACCTACGAGAACGCCCTGACAGCTGGAGAGGCCACCATGTGGTCCGCGGAGATCGTTGAGGCCATTCGCTACATAGACAATGACAACCCGTACGAGGACGACGCGCCTCCGGGCACTCAAGAGTATTGCGGCTTTGTTGGTGATCCGATCCTGAGAACGCTTGGAATCGCCTTCGTGGACGACACTATCCCTGGAGCGATAGTGTTCATTGGAAAGGCCAAGGACTCCAAGGCCCTGGCGAAGATCGTCAGAGACTTTCAGAACAAGGGCATGCTCTTGATGGCAACGTTCGACATAATCAAACAGCTGGAGGACGAGGGCATCAACATGGGAACGGATATCATGCTCTATCCCCTTGGGGAGTTCACACAGGTAATCCACGGTCTCAGTTTCGCAATAAGAGCGGCACTGGCATTTGGAGGAGTCCAGAGAGGTGACCGGGAAGGCATCTACAACTACCTCAGCAAGAGACCCAAGGTCGTCATAATCCAGCTTGGACCGATCGATCATATTAAGGCTGCAGCCGAGTTCGCGGTCCTCTTCAACGGTTCCCCGACCATAACGGACCAGGACGTTGAAGAAATACCTGGAAAGTACATCGTTCAGAAGGATTACGACCAAATCGTCTCGACAGCGATCGAGCTCAGGGACATGCAGATCAAATTGTCAAAGATCGACATCCCGGTCGCATACGGCCCCGCTTTCGAGGGCGAGACCGTTCGAAGGCCGGACACATACGTCGAAGCCGGGGGACCATCTAAGACCAAGGTATTCGAACACGTCAAGATGAGAAGTGCGGACGAGGTCGAGGATGGCAGGATAACCTTCATCGGAAAGGACGTGGACGAGATGGAGGACGGCTCGAGCACGAACCTGGGGATACTCGTCGAGATCTACGGCAAGAAGATGCAGGAGGACTACGAATCCGTTCTGGAAAGGAGAATCCATCAGTTCATCAACTTCGCGGAAGGCGCTTGGCATACTGGTCAGAGGAACCTGATTTGGATAAGACTCAGCAAGAAAGGAGTCGAGAACGGCTTGCGGTTCAAGCATTTTGGAGACATACTGCACGCCAAACTTCACGAGGACTTCGGAGCACTGCTGAACAGGATCCAAGTGACCATAATGACAGACCAAGCTGAGATCGAGAAGCACTTCCCGGAGGCAATGGAATCCTACGCGGTAAGGGACGAGCGTGTCGCGGGACTCCTGGACGAGAAGGTGGATATCTTCTACACCTGCACCCTCTGCCAGAGCTTCGCTCCAAATCACGTTTGCATCGTCAGCCCCGAGAGACTGGGACTGTGCGGTGCCATCAACTGGTTGGATGCAAAAGCCAGTAAGGAGATCACCCCTACAGGTCCAAATCAGCCGATAATCAAGGGAGAGGCCATTGAGT
>JAZGCT010000222.1:0-11021 GCA_036477085.1 Thermoplasmata archaeon
TGCTGTTGAAATACCACGGCTCAAAGGTCGTCAGAGGATTCTTCATAGAGAAAGATTTCGATGATTTCAAAGCAAAGAGAGATCCCAACGAAGAGGTCTCAATACAGGAATACATCGTGGGCACCAGGTACTACATGCACTACTTCTACTCACCCATAACGGACGGAGGCTACAAGCTCAGCAAGGGAAGTCTCGAATTCCTCAGCATCGACAGGAGGGACGAGTCCAACGTCGATGGCCTGTACAGAATGGGCACCCAGGACGAGCTTGGCAAGATGGGGATCGATCCCACGTTCGTGGTAACTGGCAACTCTCCAATGGTCCTTCGGGAATCGCTTCTTCCAAAGGCATTCGCCATCGGAGAGCAGACGGTTGAGCGTTCTCTGGAGCTCTTCGGCGGGATGATCGGGCCGTTCAGTCTGGAGACGATAGTGACCGACGACCTGGAGTTCAAGGTGTTCGAAATATCCGCACGCATAGTCGCTGGCACCAATCTTTTCGTTTCCGGCTCCCCGTACGCCGACCTCATGAACGAGAACATGTCCACCGGAAGAAGGATTGCCAGGGAACTGAGAATCGCCATGGAGAAGAACCTCCTGATGGAAGTCCTGAGCTAGGTGTTGTTTTGCTCATAATGATACTCGCTGATGCCGAACTTGAACTTGTCCCCAAGGAGCTCCAGGACCATCCTTCTGTCATAAAGAATGCCAAGAGAAGGAGAAAGAGCCCCTCGAAGTTGCTGCTGGATTCATCACTTCATCGTTCTGCTTTCAAGGACAAGGCTGAAGCGCTGAGACGCGGCCGACCGGACATCGTCCAGTTCTTTCTGTCACTGTGCCTGGACTCGATCCCCAACGCCGAGGGGAAGCTAACTACCATGGTCCATACCCGGAACAACGAACTCATCGAAGTCTCTCCCGACATGAGGATGCCAAGAAGCCACAACCGGTTCGTGGGATTGATGGAAGAGCTCTTTGACAAGGGCCAGGTGCCCGATAAGAAGCCCCTGATGAGGATTACCAGGAACACCGATCTGGAAGATGTGTTGAAGAAAGTTGAACCGAGAACAACGATATGCCTCGCACCGGATGGAGAGCTGGTCGAGACCGTTTCTCTCTTCGAAGACCTCAAGGGACCAATAGCCTGCATCATAGGCGGTTTCCCTGAAGGCGACTATTCCAGCCCCGCCAAGGAGCTCTCTGACAGAGTGGTGTCCATATCCCCTCATCTCTTGAAAGTGTGGACGGTGGCCAGCAACATTCTCGTCAGCTACAACCAATCGGAGAAGACTTATAAGCGAGCTCTCCATTGAATAGAACGTGGCAGATGAAACTCTTGTCACCATCGTGGTCATCTCGGTCGTACTCCTCGGGGTCTTGATTGGGGAGTTCTTCTGGCTGCGGAACAGGCGCCTCAAGAAGAGGATGGGTACCGGTGGACCGGTGAAGAAGAGATCCTTGCAGGACGACGCTCATAACGCACTCATCACGGGCAGGGCCATCGCCAAGACGCTCGATAGGGGCGGAACGCCCATGACCGCGGTAAAGAGCCAGTTGGATAAGGCCCAGGTGGCATATGACCGAGGGAACTACAGAGTGGCCATCGATATGGTTGAGACGGCCAAGGACTCGATGAAGGCCACCCGGCTGGCTGGGGAGAAGAACGGAGACCTTGCCAAGCTGGATTCGTCACCCACACCTCCGGCAGAGGACGAGATGCTCACCAAGGAGATCATCGCCAAGAAGATGCCGGAGAACTTCATTCAGGCCAAATTCTCTCTTAATCTGGCCAGGGACCACTTGGAGAAGTGCAGGGTGGGAGCGATGGACACGGAGGCGGCGGCATTGGTCCTTCAGGATGCTGAAAAGGCCTTTGAAGAGAAGGATTACACGACCGCCCTCAAGCTGGCTGTCGCGTGCAAGAACCTGCTTGCCACTGAGGATGGGGGTCTCGAGACCATACCTCCGGATGAGGAAGTGATCGAGATCACAGAAGAGCAATTGAAGAACAGATGCACCGGGTGCGGGGAGTTCCTGGTCGAGGGCGACGGCTTCTGCAGGAAATGCGGGGCTAAGATACCAAAAGCGGCAGAATGTGAGAAGTGCGGGAAGGCAGCCGATATTGAAGACAAGTTCTGTCGGGGCTGCGGCACAGAGCTGCCGAGCTAGAGGTTCATCCCAGCGTCCAACTGCTTTTTTGCATCCCTTTCCAAGGTCAGTTCCTCTTCCCACTGGTCGAACGTGTCCATTACCTCTTTCAACTGCCTCAAGCAGTCTATGCAGAACCACTTGTCCCCGATCTCTTTCATGGGCTTCTTCTTGTAGGAGATGACCCCGCACGTCCAGCAGGTGTGCATGTCCTTTGTACGGTGCTCGGCATAGGCCTCCATCTTCCTGCCCTCCGCGATCGTCTCCATTATGACCTTCTTGCCCTCTTTCTCGTTCAAGGAACCAACTCAAGCCCTTCTTTCGAATGTCTGGGGAATATAAAAACATTACACTTAGGTCAAAAGGAAATCTTAATAGAAGTCCGTGCTATTATGGAGTGGTGATTATGTGGGCGAAGGCTCGGATTTGGATAAGGTCATGTCCAACTACTATGGAGAGGATCAGGTTGCGGCCATCATCACCGTGAAGGCCGACACCAAAGAGGCCGAGAACATAGCCGTTGAGATCGCCAAGTTCGATTTGATCGAGGACGTTTTCCTTGTTACTGGTGACACTGATATCATAGTGAAGGCCAGGTTTGAGAACTATGCCGGACTCAAGGAGTTCGTGCTGAAGTCCTTGGCTCCCATAAAGGGGATCAAGGACACCAAGACACTGATGGTGGTCACGACCTACAAGGAAAGGGGTATGGCCAGGGTGTTGGAGTAGGTATATCCTGCTGGTGAGCGAGGTTAAAAGGATGGTGAAAAGATGGCATCAGATGAGAAGCTTAGACAAGTCATGGACGTCCTCGACCAATTGGCCGAGGACACTTCCGTACCCAGGAACATTAGGAGGGGTGCGAGCGAGGCTAAGGACCTTCTCCTCAAGGAGGAGGATGCTTTCGATGTAAGGGTCGCAAGTGCGATATTTATGATGGACGAGTTGGCGAATGATCCCAACATCCCGCTCCACGGCAGGACGTTGATATGGAACATCATTAGTCAGCTCGAGACAGTAAAATGATGTTTTCAAAAGCCTGAGGCATGCGGTCGTGATCTAGCCTGGTTAGGATTTGAGGTTCCCAACCTCATTGCTCGGGTTCAAATCCCGGCGGCCGCATCCGAACAACTACATCCTACCATTTTTCCTGTCGTACATCCTCGACCTGTGCTTCCACGGGTCCTTGAGCGCCTTTGGATGTGCGTCTATCCTGAGCACCAGCCCCTTCTTGCCCTTCTTCAGAACAAGACGTCGATGTATGGCCTTCATGCTTTGAACCGTATAGACCAGGTAACCGAGAAGAATGACCATGCTCATCCACCATATGTAAGGCCAGACGAAAGCCACGAGTGCAATGGTCACCAGCGCACCCGTGATCATGTTGGTGACGAACGAAGCGCCCTGACTCTTTTCCGATGAATTCAGAGCCTTTTGAGGGAAGTTCGCCTTTCTCGTCGGATGCCCCATGACATCTGACATGGTGAACCAGAAGAAGTACAAGGTCCAGACCGAGATGATGAAAGCCAGAATGTGCAACGAGCCGGAGGTCACGATCATCATCATGCATGCGAATGTGAAGATGGACAGAATGACAACCAGCTTCCTGTTACGACGGTAAATCGGATATTGATGCGGCATGACCATGGACTTGATTATCCTCTGGACCAGGTTCCCGCCGTACATCAGGGGTTCCGAGAGCCTGTTCTTCAACCATTGGCATACCTGATCGGATTTCTTCATGAATATGGGCGCCAGTGCACTCATTATGAAACAGAACGCCCCCGCGAACGGGTACAGATACGCTCCCTTTGTGGCACCCTGAACGTTGCTCCCGACGCTGGCGTAGAGAACGGACTCCGCCCCTCTCCCTATGAGCGAGGTCCCGATGGAGGTGGAGGCCTTTGCGGAAAACCCTATCAAGTAGGCGAGTGCCCCGGTGATGAGGATGTCGTTCAGGATTATCAGCGGGACTGCGATTATGACGATGTCGATTATGAAGGGGAACATCGCCGGGTTTATCATCATGCCGAAGGAGATGAAGAAGATTGCAACGAAAGCATCCCTTATGGAGAGCAATTTCTTCTCTAATTTCTCTGATATACTCGTGTCGGCGAACACCATCCCTATGAAGAAGGCCCCAATTATAGCAGGGATGGCAAATGCCTCTGCCATCGCGGAGGCCAGGAAAACCATGCCGAGCGCAAACAGCACGAACAGCTCCTCGTTCTCGATCTTTTCGAAGTGCTTGGCGACCCTTGGGATGACGAACAATGCAAGGAAAGCAAAGAAGAGAACGAACAGCAGAATCCCGCCTAGCAGGAATAGGATGCTGATCGGGCTCGCCCTGTTCTGGGCCAGCATTCCACCGGCAACGGTGAGGAGGAGGATCGCCAGGAAATCCTCGATTATGATCATCCCGATGAGATACTCGGTCTCGGTCTTTCCCAGTTTCTTCAATTCAATGAGCACCTTCGCCGTCACGGCGGCGCTGCTTAAGGCAACTACACCCGCAAGGAAGAATGTGTCAAGCAACGGCCATCCGAGGAACATACCTAGCGCGAAACCCGCGAACATGTTTATCGACAGGTTGAGCACTGCAAGGATGACGGCCGGCTTTTTGGTCTTCTTCAACTTCTCAACTGAGAACTCCAACCCCACAAAAAAGAGGAGGAGGATAAGTCCGATCTGGGCCAACTGTTCTATGAACTCGATGTCCTTGATCATACCGCTGTAGCTCAGACCAAGTATGTTCACGGTCATGTACGGCCCGATGATGATGCCTGCAAGTATGTACCCGATGATGACGCTCTGACCAAGTCTAGCAGCGAGTCCAGCGCCGATGAATGCGACGAGCATTATGATGCCCATTTCGAAGATAAGGTACCCTGTATCTAACATGGAAATGTCTTCCCTCTCGATTGAGGGGGAAGGGAACGAGAGTTGTCTGCGGAGGAATTACTAGTTCAATGTGGCAATCGTTTGGGAAATCTCAATCGAGATAACCAAAGCTCTCTGAGAATGTCTGTTGAGTGTAATCTCGTGCATTCCCATCCCATCACCTGAATAGCAAACTCCCTACTAAAAACTATTGCTCACGATGTAGACAATTGTCGAGTCTTTGCCTTGAGGTGCACCCTGATGCCGCGGTCTATTGTCCCGATCCCATTCCGGCAATAAACCCAACAGTAAGATGGCCGAGACCTCCCACGTTCTCGAGGTGAAGGAGAACGCCAAGATCGACGGAGGGATTCAGATATTAGCCATAACAATAGGCATTTCATTGTGTTCTGCATTGTGGGCGCCTCATCATTCCAATGGCCTTCCAGATGTCCAGACCACTCTTGCATCATCACCAAGTCGATGGGCTTGTTCAGTTCACTCTGGTCCGATTCTTCCTTCGACGGAAATAGAGTTTTTCCGCTTCCACCGCAAAGAATACGGAGCTCGCCACCAGCGTGCAAAGAAGGAGTTCGGTCAGGGAGAGAGGAACTACGCGGAACACCCCAGTCAGTGAGGGCAAATAGACGACAGCCATTTGCAGCAGAACACTTAGGGCAACAGCTCCAAGCAGATAGGGATTGGCGAAGAACCTCTTGGATATGGCCGTATCCTCTTCGATGTGGATTGTTAGGACATGCCACAGTTGGAACAGGGCGATGGTTACGAAGGCCAAGGTACGCGCCTTGGGCAAGCCGTCATCAAGACCCCACTCAAAAATTCCCAGTGTTCCAATCATCATCAAGATCCCCACCCAGACTATGTGATATGTCATGCCCCCTGCGAATATGGATTCCTTCGGGCTCCTCGGTGGGCGCTTCATGACTCCACCTTCGGACGGCTCGACCCCAAGGCTGAGGGCAGGGAAACCGTCGGTGATCAGGTTGATCCACAGGATTTGAATGGCTATCAAGGGCAGAGGCATACCCACCAAGGTTGCGATGAGAATGACCAGGACCTCTCCAGAGTTCGTGCTCAGCATGTAACGGACGAATTTTCTGATATTGGTGTAGATGACCCGCCCTTCTTCGGTAGCCTGGACGATTGAGGCGAAGTTGTCATCGGTCAGGACCATCTCGGAGCTCTCTTTGGCCACATCGGTGCCGGTTATGCCCATGGCCACCCCTATGTCTGCCGCCTTGAGGGCAGGGGCGTCATTAACCCCGTCCCCGGTCATCGCCACCACGTGCCCCTTGGCCTTGAGAGCGTTTATGATGCGCACCTTGTGTTCAGGGGACACCCTCGCGTAGACGCTGACATTCTCCACTACGTCCTCTAAACTCTCGTCGGACATCTCTTCCAGCTCCGATCCTGTGAGCGTCATGGCACCCTCTTCGAAGATGCCCATCTCCTTTGCGACGGCCTCAGCGGTCAATTTGTGGTCCCCAGTAATCATGACAACCTTGATTCCCGCCTCCTTGCATTGGACCACCGCCTCGACTGCATCAGGTCTCGGCGCATCCATTATTCCCATGAGGCCCAGGAACACAAAGCGCTCCTCCGTGTGTTCGCCAAGTTCCAAGTCATCTTGGCCCAGACGCCTATAGGCCACAGCCAGGATCCTCATCCCCTTGGACGCCATCTGGAGGTTCCTCTCCAAAAAGGAGTTGACATTCTCTTCGGCCAGTGGACGCGATTCGCCATTCCACAAGTATCGATCACACCTCTCCAGAACGAACTCCGGCGCTCCCTTCATGTAGGCCACCAATCCACTGTCCGTCCTATGGAAAGTGGTCATCCTCTTGCGCTCGGATGTGAAGCTTACCTCCTCCACTCTGGGCTCTTCCCTATCCGTGACCTCTTTGGAGATCCCACTCCTGGCTGCGGCCACTATGAGGGCGCCCTCAGTTGAGTCGCCATTTACCTTCCAGAAGCCATCTTCTTCATACAAGAAGGAGTCGTTACATAGTACCGCGGCTCGAAGAAGGAGAGAGAGATCGTTCTCATGTGACGGGTCCACATCCCTCCCTTTCAGTAGAACAGTTCCCTCCGGTCGGTATCCTTTGCCCCTGACATCGTAGGATCCTCCACTGACAAAAATCTCCCTCACGTTCATCTTACCCTCAGTTAGCGTCCCCGTCTTGTCGCTGCATATTATGGTGACAGAACCTAGGGTCTCCACAGAGGGCAGCCGGCGTATGAGGGCGTGTCTCTTGGCCATCCTCCGCATTCCCAGGGCAAGGGCGATCGTCACCACTATTGGGAGCCCTTCGGGAACGGCGGCGACGGCCAGACTGATTGAGATGAGGAATTTCTCAACCACATTCTCCGGCTCGTGCAAGTATCCCACCAAAAAGACAACGGCAGAGATGATCAGGATCGCGATGCCGATGGCTTTTCCCAGACGCGCAAGTTTCTTCTGAAGGGGGGTCTCCTCTTCCTCCTCCGCCTGAACCATCCCGGCGATCTTCCCCAGCTCGGTCCTCATACCTGTTGATGTCACAACACCTGTGCCTCTCCCCCGCTCCACTGTGCTGCCACTGAAGGCGGTGTTCAGTCGGTCGCCGATCATGACATCGGCCTCGACAGGCTCGACAAGCTTAGTGATGGGGGCAGATTCCCCCGTGAGGGAAGCTTCGTTTATCTGGAGGTCTGCCGCTTCCACCAGGCGGCAGTCCGCGGGCACCTTCGTCCCCGATTTTAGAAGGACGATGTCTCCCGGCACCAGCTCCATTGTCGGTACAATCCGGGTCTTCCCGTCACGGACAACTGTGGCTTGCGGCGCGGCCATAGCCTTCAGTGCCTTGAGAGATTTCTCTGCTTTGTACTCCTGGGCGAAACCGAATACCGCATTGAAGATGACAATGACCATGATGACAACAGCGTCGTACAGTTCCTCGACGGAGTTTTGGTGGATACCTACGGCCGCAGATATGACGGCAGCTATCAACAGGATAATGATCAAGAAATTGGTGAATTGTGCCAAGAAGATGCGAAGAGGCGATTTGTGGGGGGTCTCTACAAGCTCATTGGGTCCATACTTCTCAAGACGGTGCTGGGCATCCGCCTTGGTTAACCCATCCCTGGATGTACGAAACTTGGCCATAACCTCGCTACTAGATTGGGAATGCCAATCCTCTGCGGCCATCAATATAGGATTGCCAATCGAATAGTTAAGGCTATAGGCTATCGGTACTTCGTCGCTGCCTTCTGTCGAACTATCTTCTTCGGTCGTCTCCTCTTTATTCAACTATGACTGGCGATAGTGCGAACAGTCCTTGTCCGCGGGTCAAGGAAAGGACTATGACACAGAAACAGGCTACCCGCGATAAGCCTGAAGACGGAGAGATTGGTCTCCATGTTTTCGCCCACAAATGGTTTTGTGTTCATAATCATTGAGAAGGTTTATTGATTCATGTTTCTTTCCCAGTCAGATGTCCAGAAGGAATTGTGACAGCTTCAATTCTTTACTTGCAACTCCTAGCTACCCTGATCCCCAATGCCCTCTATGCAGACAAGTTCCCAAACCGCGACACAGACTATGGTGGGCAAACCCGCAAAGCCCGAAGATAGTAAAGACCACAAAAGCCATTTAGTCACAGGCATTGCGGTATCTGAGATTAGGCAAACACACATGATGAGAAGTCCAAGAAGCAGGTGCTTTGATGTTCCAGAAAATACTCGTCCTAGCGGACAACTATCAACTGACTGACTTTCTTCTCAGATATACGTCTCACGTCTTCCCATCATCGGAATATCATGTTCTCAGCATCGTGGACTTCGGATATGACCTCCTATCCGTGACCCATTATGTAGAAGACACCTTGGAGGAGAGTGCAATCCGGGCCATGCTTCATTGTGCTTCCGTTCTTGAAGATGCAGGAATAGATAGTAAAAAGACGATAGTGAAAGGAAATTTCCAGGCCGTGGTAGAGAAATATGTCAGGGAAAACGGGATCGACCTCGTAGCCACCGAGACCTACATCGATGAAGCGAAGAAAAAATCGCACTTCTCCAGGCATTTGGAGGGGTTGTTCAGGGCCATAAAGATACCCATTCTTTTCATGGACAGACCATTCAATCTAAGAAAACCTGAATCTATGTGCATTCTCTATGGTGGCATGGGACATTCGGAAGGTGCTACCAGCCTTGGAATGAAACTTGCTAAGTGGCTAGGAACTTCTTGCCTGGTCCTTCATGTTGGCGAGCTCAAGAGGAATCAAGTTATCCGCCATCTGGAACAAAAGGCGGAGAAGATTGGGACTCGTGTGGAAATCGACTCCCACAAATATACTTCGGCTAGAGAACTCGTCGAAATAATAGGGAACCATGACCTGTTCGTAACGAGTCGGGGAGGTCGGAGCTGGAAGGACAGAGCAATAATGGCTATCAAAAGACTTCCCTTGAGAAAAATCGAGATTGGGGCGATCATGTACGCTCCAATCCCGACAATACTTGTGGGGGAAACTCCGGGGGTGAGCTATGGCCACTGATGCACAGATAATCACCGCTGTCATCTTCATATTCACTTTCATTCTGATAGCATCCGAGAAGCTGCACAGAACAACCTCGGCTCTCTTCGGTGCGATGCTCATGATTATTGCAGGGACAGTAATGGGTTTCTACGATACCTCGAAAGGTTTCGGTGCCATCGATTTCAACACCATCGGCCTTCTTTTGGGGATGATGATCATCGTTGGCGTGATCATGGAAACTGGCTTCTTTGGGTACCTCGCCATAAAGATGGCAAAAATAGCCAAAGGGGACGTTTGGAAGATAATACTGATGTTTGTGTTGGCAACCGCAGGAGCATCAGCCTTTTTAGACAATGTTACAACCGTCCTCCTAATGATTCCCATCACTGTTACAATCGCCAATACGCTGGAAATAAAGGCCACACCCCTGATAATGGCAGAGATACTGGCATCGAACATTGGTGGTGCGTCGACAGTGATCGGAGATCCTCCCAATATCATGATAGCAAGCTATGCGGACATACCTTTTCTGACGTTCATCCTTAACATAGGCCCCATAATAATCGTAACAATGCTTGTTTCGGTCTTTCTTCTGAAGTGGATGTATAAAGAGGATTTGAAGCAGAAACCCAAGCACGTAGAGCTTTTGATGGAAAGAGATGAGTGGAAGGAAATCAAGAACATGCCGGTTCTAAGGAAGTCGATGATAGTGTTCGGGGCTGTAATTGTCTTATTTCTGGTTCATCACGCGCTCTACATTCCAATCTCGGTTGTTGCCTTAATGGGGGCCATCACCATCTTGGTCTGGGCAGGAATTCATCCCGGGGATGCATTACAGCATGTCCATTGGTCCACCCTCTTCTTTTTCGTGGGACTCTTCATACTGGTCGGAGGTGTGGTGGAGGTGGGAATCATGGATATACTCGCGGGAGGAATAGAAGCTCTCACAGGTGGCAACCTCTTCGTTGCGCTCCTTTTCATATTATGGGTTTCAGCTTTCGCGTCCACCATAATGAACAACATACCTGCCACTGCCACAATGATACCGTTGATAGCAGCTTTGGCCGCAAGCCCGATATATGCCACCCAGTTGGCTTCATTCAACGTCAATCCAATGTGGTGGGCCCTTTCCATCGGGGCGTGTCTAGGAGGAAACGGCTCGTTGGTTGGCGCCTCTGCAAATCTGGTGGCCGTTGGTTTGTCGGAGAAATTCGGATTCCCCATCGGATTCCGTGAATTCTTCACGAAGGCATTTCCCTTCATGCTCATAACTCTGTTTGTGGCGACCGTTTTGTTGATGGTCTCAGTCGGTCTGCAAATGATTATGTGATTACGGGCCTTATGGACTTGAGTTCGGCTCTGAGGGCTCACCGACCACTGATTTCTCCTGTTTTGACGTATAGCCAGCATACCCTCAGTGGCCTACATGAATCATGAAGAATCTATATGTTCCTCCCTC
>JAZGCT010000223.1:0-5277 GCA_036477085.1 Thermoplasmata archaeon
GTAAAGGCGGTGAGCGTTTAGAGGTGTTCAAGACGGAAGAAGACATGATATGTGAGATCTGCGGCTACTCGATGGACGCTGGGAGTTCGCACTGTCCCACTTGCGAGGCAGCGGCTGATTTTGGCAAACCCAAGAAGAATAGGCTCGGGAGGCTTTCTTTGGCAAGGCTCTATTCAGGTGGGAACAAGGCAGAGATACCCGAAACGGGAGCTTCCTCAGAACCTATCGAACCAGATGTTCAACCAGACAATTATCCAGACGAAGTCATCAGCTCAGCCGAAGGGCTTGAGAATGACCCCCCAGATGCCGGTTCACATCGCGATGTTCAAAAGGTTGAAGGAACCGTTCCCGGAGATTCTCTTGAAGATGTCACGTCATCTGAATCCGCGGCCCAAGCCGAAGATATGCCCGAATCGATGGAAGAGGACATGTCGGATGGGGAAGAGGATGAGAAGATCCACCACCTTCAGAA
This sequence comes from Thermoplasmata archaeon, assembly GCA_036477085.1. Taxonomy (GTDB): domain Archaea; phylum Thermoplasmatota; class Thermoplasmata; order RBG-16-68-12; family SOIM01; genus JAGLME01. Next base: position 473 of record JAZGCT010000223.1, read on the forward strand.
CATTCTCAGTGGAATGGCCACTCCTGACGTTGAAGGTGTGAGCATCGACCTGGATGTGGAAAAGGACCCGGACGGGATGACGGCCGTACCTGTCAGGGCAAGGACGATGAAGGTTGGCGCCCCATCTCCGAAGATCCAGACATTTGTGGATGGCTTTGACGAACTGCTTGATGGGGGGATTCCCGGCGGAAACATCGTCCTTCTGACCGGCGAAGCTGGGTCAATGAAGTCCTCATTGGCATACTACATACTCCACCACAACATACTCTCCGCTGGTGCCAAGTGCCTTTACGTCACCTTGGAGCAGACACTTGAGAGCCTTCTCGGCCAGATGTACTCGTTGGGAATGGACCCCCAGCTCACCCAGGAATTCCTTAGGGTCTTCGATATGGGCTACGTAAGAAAGCACATTGCCAAATCAAAGAAGGACTGGTTCGAGATGTTCATGGAGAACGTCACCAACATTGGGGAAACACGGGGCTTCGACATCATTGTCATCGATTCTTTGGAAGCGCTTGAGGTTCTTGCCAATTTCAAGAACCGCAGGATGGACTTGTTCAGACTCTTTGAGTGGTTGAGGGATATGGAGGCTACTTCGTTCCTCGTCACGGAAAGGTCCGAATGTCCATTCGGACAGCACCTTTCACATCCAAATAACGAAGAAGGATTCCTTGCGGATGGCATCATCAGTCTCGCCCTGCATCCCACCAGCGCCATCGATGTGCAACGCAGGATCAGATGTGTCAAGATGAGGGGTGCCAAACATGAGACCGGGTACCTCTCTTTGATGTGGGACGAAGGACGGTTTAAGGTCACAAAAGCTATAGGAAGGTGATGCAGGAATGGGAAAGAGCAGAACAAAGACGTATGTGAAGGGCTTCGACGAGGCGCTGAACGGGGGAATTCCAGGCAATAAGATAGTACTGATCAAAGGGTCTACTGGTACTATGAAGTCCTCTCTGGCCTATTACATCCTTTCAAAGAACGCAAGTGCCGGCAAGAACTCTCTATACATCACATTCGAGCAGGACAGGAAGAGTCTGGAGCAGCAGATGTATTCACTCGGTTTTATGGACACTAAGGGCGAGAATCTGTTGCACATCTTTGATTTGAGCAAGGGAAAGGAGAGACTGGAGGAGCTTTCCGAAAAGATCAGGAAGATGGGAAAGGATGGGAGCGTTGCATCCCAAGGCGGTAAGAGGCAGGATCTCGTGATCTCTCTCCTGAGGAGGAAGATCGATGAGATGAGGGAGCGAATGGGGTTCGAGCTGGTTGTGATCGATTCGCTTGACGGCCTGCATCTTGTGATGAATCCAGAGAATGCCAGGGTCTCCATGTTCGAGTTCTTCGAGTGGATGAGGAATGCTGGTCTCACTTGTCTGGTCGTGTGCGAGGAATCGCTGGAATCCACGGACCCGAAAGGACCCGAGATCCATTACGAGGACTTCCTTGCTGATGGTATCATCGAGCTGAGAATGGAACCCATCAACAATATTGACATTCAGAGGAGAATCCGGTGCGTCAAGATGAGGGGGACCAATCATAGTACTGACTATTACTCATTCTTCTACGATGGGAGCGGGTTCGAGATCGCCAAGGCGATATCCACTTAGGATGTGCTGCATTGATCAAGAGAAAAGTGGTCAGCTGGATGGTCAGGGGCTCCGTAATATTCCTGATATCTGGCGGTGTGATGGCCTTGTTCTGGTTCCACGAACTGCTGTACCGGTACGGGTTGCTGTCCTTGTTCGTCTTCGGAGGGCTGGGCATTGCGGCATTGATCGCGACGATCAGTTGGCTGACTCGTCCTTACAAGTCTCTGAGGATGAGAGGGAAGAGATCGTTCTACTTCCCTCCAGAAGACCTGACCAAGGTCGTTTTCGGGACAATCTCGATGATCTCCATCCCGATTGATGATGAGAAGCCCCCAGGCCAGGGCTCTCTCTGTGTGGCTAGAGTGGACAGGGGAAAGAGGACTCCGTTTGCCAACTTCATGATCAAGGATGTTAATCGGGCTATCGTTTCGGACATCGAAGAAGAGGACCTGTCAAGAATGGGATTCTCTGATATCGACGAACTTCAGACAAAAGCCCAGGAATCGAGCGTGACGCTTTCCGATGACCTCGAGGTGTATCTTGTAGAGTTCGAGGTCCTGGAGAAGGGGAGGTTCTGACCTTGGGCGGCCTTGAGTACTTCCTCGTGTTGGTGATGTTCATCGCAAGTTTGGTTGTCCTGCTATTGGGCGTTATCACTCTGAAGAAAAGGGGATTGCGGTCGGTATTTGCGGCTTTGATGACTGCTTTCCTGATTGTGAACTTCTGCTGGCTTTTCGGGCCTGGGGGGTTCCTCGGAATCGACCCATTATTCTACTCGCTCCTCGGTGGGTCAGCCACTATACTGACCTTCCCGTTGGCGACATTCCTGATTCTGACGTTCCTCCATCCCAGGAACCTGGTCAAACAGGTTTCAACGTTCTCTCTTTTGATGATTCCAGCGGTCGTACTTGGATCTTGGGCTTCTCAGATTGGTGTTGGCGCGAGCCAGGTTTATGAGAATCAATATGTCTACCTTTTCGTCATTCTATGTATCTGTCTGGGGCTTGTGGAGTCCATATGGGGATGGTTGGGTTCCCGTACCGTGAGGAACCAGTGTTATCTTTTCATTCTTGCATTTCTTGTCCTCTTTGCCACAGGACCTCTGTATGATTATGAATTGGAGATGTTGGGATTCCGGGGATTGCGGGGAGCAAGTCTTGGCGCCCCAATCGTTGGTGCCTTCATCCTGGCACCCCTCGTACTGGCGAACCCGATGCCATTCGTGAAAACGCCTTACCTTACAATCTCCAAGTCCAGACCGTTCTACGATCTCAAACTTGGGAGGTGCTACGGGATTTCCGAGAAGAGGCCCAAATACTGCTACACTCTCTTCAAGGACCTTTCGGATTCTGGATATCCGACCATGGTCCTGACATCGTCAGACCCAGGCAGACTAAGAATGGATCTCGGGCTCAGCAGTTCAACGGTCATTGGAATGACTTCGAGGGACACCTCCAAGACATTGAAGGCGACCAATCTCGGTCGGGTCCTTTTCACACTGACCGATTTCGCGGAGAAGAACAGGAAGCCTGTCATGCTAGTCGACTGCCTTCACTACATGCTCAGTAACAACGATACTATGGATGTCGCGGAACTGATCCAGAAACTGATGGAACCTATTGAACGGAACGACGGTGTCCTCATAATGTCTTTTTCCTTGATGACCAAGGAAGAGAAAGAGACCTTGCTGGGTCTTGGTGTGCTACATCTTCAAATGCCGCCCCCTGAGGATGTCATATCACGGATACTTACCGCCCATCTGGGGGATCTGTCCGAATATCTTCTCAAGCTCTCAACCCGGATGATGAACAAGAAAGCGCGTGACTTCACTGTTGAGGACATTCCAGAATTGTCGTCAATCCTGGCACATAGCATGAGGGCCTTGGGGGAGGCCACCAACGAGGAAGCAATTCTCAGGAACTGGGAGCGTCAGGTCATTGGTCTCAGACAATCGTTGACCTCATTCCAGAACGCGCCAATAGCCTTTCTCTCCTCTGATGGATGGAGGGACTGGGACCCGTTGGATTGGATGAAGAAGCCTCGAAGGAGGAGGCCAAAGATGAGAATGGTAGCAGGCGAGGCTGTAACCCCGAAAGCTCTGGGAACAACACACAGAAAGGTGAGCCTTCACGATGAGGTGTCCTGCGTGTTTGTTGATTCGCTCGGGGATTTCGGTAGCGACCTGCTGAAGATGGAATGTGCAAGTCTGGGGATCGAACCCAAGACCATGACCAAGGAGGATGTTGAAATGCTGGCCGACAGTGCGGCCACAATTCTCTCTGAGATGGGCGGGTTTGTTAACGTTGAATCTGCCAACGGATCCATGAAGGCGACGGCAGAGAATCTGAAGAAAGGTTTGGGAAGAATATTCCAGGAGACGGTAGAATGGTATCCAGAATAAAGACGTATGTGGGTGGTTATGACGAGAACCTTGGTGGCGGAATTCCAGAAGGCCATGCCGTATTGTTGGCCGGGGCGCCCGGGACGATGAAATCCTCTCTCGCCTATTCGATACTCTACAACAATTCCAAGAGAGAAGGTCGACGGACTCTTTTCATCTCTCTCGAGCAGAGCAAGGATAGCCTCGAGGACCAGATGGAGTCCCTCCAGATGGAACGGAAAGAAGTCAAGGACGCCTTGGCGATACTTGACCTGGCCACAATGAGGATAAAGATCGGGAACCTCCGTGGCGAGACCATGATGAACATGCTCAAAATGTACGTGGAGAACATACGGCGCAGCTTCGACTACGACCTGCTGGTCCTGGATTCGCTGGATGCACTTCAGGTACTTGCCGACTTCGAGGACTTCAAGATGGAGTACTTCAAGCTGTTCAAGTGGTTGAGGGGTCTTGATGTGACTTCGATCCTAATATCCGAACTACCGTATCCGAGTCCTGATGTGGGATTCCACTTCGACGATCTGAAGGGGGACAAAAAGAGCTTCCTCGCCGATGGCATAATACATCTGACCATGGACCAGACAAGTCTGATCGAAACTCAAAGGAGGATAAGGTGCGTCAAGATGAGAGGGACGGAGCACGAGACCGGTTACTTTATGTTCGAATTCGACTCTGGCAATTTCTCAGCAACAAGAGCTGTTAGTTAGGACTGATTACTCATCACTCCCTTTCTTGCGTAGCCTGTCTGCAATTGCACTGATCTTCTCACCAAGTAGGAATCTCAAGAACACCCCCAAAGCCATGAACAC
>JAZGCT010000224.1:0-4417 GCA_036477085.1 Thermoplasmata archaeon
TAGTTACCAATTACCAACCTTGAAAACCAGGTTGAAAACCTTTAAGAAGACCCGTATTCTGTCATCATTCCCAGGTTGGTCACGAAAGTAATAAATCCACTGGGTCTAATATGAAGGCTGGGAACCATGTCTCGCTCGGTCTCCCCTCTCCTAGTGTTGGTATTCTCGTTTCTCATACTGAATAGTCTTGTGATGATAGTTCAGGCACCCGCAAAAACATGGGATGTGACGACCCAGCGCCCTGAGTACCTGATTGGAGAGAGAGTTGAGGCCAAGATGATTGTCACGTATTCTGGATCTGTCCAATCCTTGGAAGTCACGTTTGAATGGTTTGATCCGATGGGAATCGAGATATTCAATGAAACGAAGACCATGACTCTGTACGATAACGACAGGTATGCAGCTGCCTTCAGCAACTGGACTGCCAACATGACTGGGACCAACTTCACGGTAAGTGGAACTCATAACATAATACCACCGGAATCATCCGAGGCCCGCTTCAACGTCTCGACCTTTGAGGAAATCGCGGTGGTGGACTCTCTCTCAATCACTACCAACCGACCCTTCTATGAGAAGAACACGGTCGCCAAGGCTACAACGACAATGGGCTACCTGGGCAACGGCTCCAAACTGGGGAATGTGACCATCGAATGGCGATACCCCGACAGCACACTGGCTTTCACAGAGAACATCACTTCACCGGACGGGGGACCCAACGGAACCTCCGTGGTAGACAGCTTCTGGAGAGTGGATTTCGTCGGGACTGGCTTCGAGGTTCAGGCCATCTACAACGGGTTCCAGCCCTTGACCGACTCAGCCACGTTCGAGGTCATCCCAGAAAGGGTGAGCACATGGAAGAACGCGTCCATCACAACAAACAGGACTTGGGCCTTTAGCGGTAGTCCGTACGGCGTGTGCGACAACATCACGGTCCAGGTAGGGGCCAAACTGACCGTCGAAGCCGGTTCGGTGATCAGGTTCTGTCCTGATACCGGGATCATAGTCCGCGGTGCGCTGGTCATGGATGGCTTCCCGACCTCCAAGATCAATCTCACGTCATACTCGTATCCAAGCAACAGGGGGGATTGGAAAGGCGTTAGCTTCGAACCGGAAAGCGATGACTCGGAATCCTTGGTCAACCAAGTGATCATGGAATACTCCCAGACTGGCCTTGTATTGAATGAAGCGTCACCGACTGTGACGAATGTTACGGTGGCGAACTCGTCAATCAGCGGGATGGAGGTCTATCTTTCTTACGTTCATATTGTTGGTGCGAAAATCACCGACTCGGGGCGAGGGATTTACGCTGTTGACTCAACACTTCATCTATGGAATTCAGAGATACTTAGGTGCTCAGACGGCGTGGAAATGGTAGACTCCAACGGGACATTGCAGAAGAACTGGATCCACCACAACACAGATAGGGGAATCTGGCTAGTCCGCTCCAATCCGTGGGTATGGAGCAACACGATCCTGTCCAACACCAACGAAGGGGTAAGGATAGATAGCTCAATGGACGTTCTGCTGACGGAGAACACCATAAGCGGGAGCACGATCGGGTTCTACGGTTTCCAGTCAACTGGTTTGATCCTTCAGGAGAATTACATCTCCAACGCTGCCTCGGTTGGGATCGCGGCATGGACATCGGACGACTTTCTCGTTGAGAACTCGACCATCGCATCCTCGCTGACCAGCATCAGAGTGACGGCGGGATCCGAAGTCACCACCTTGAATAGCACATTTGACGATAATGCGACGTTCGTCTCCAGCGGATCCAGACTTTATGTCGACAACTACCTACATGTGAGGGTGATGGACACGATTGGGACTCCTCTGGAGGATGCTTCTGTTACGCTTACGAAAGATGCTGTTCCAGGGCTGATAGGTTACTCCGGACCAGATGGGTGGCTGAAATGGAACATAGTCAGATATGAGACGTTCATGGGGATAAACCGGTCTTTCACACAAGTAGCCCTGGATGTGAATCTCGATGGATACAACATCACCAACAGTCCGAGGGACGTGAACATGTCCGTGAGTCATACCGAGGACTTCACGGGTCAACAGGTTGCACCGCCCAATGGGAATGGTGGTATCGATCCGTTCCTGATGATGATCATTGGTGTGGTGGGAGGAATCATCGCAGCACTCGCAGTTTTCTTCTTTATATTTCCGAAACGTCGGAAGAAGAAGGCAGAGGAGCCGGAGGAAGAGATCGGTGCTCCCGAGTTCGATCTGGAGGAAGGGAAAGCGTACATTGTGACTAAAGATGGGCCCAGCAGAGGATTCGACAAGTTCGTCAGTGAGATTGGAGATGGGGCAAGTGGACTCTGCTTCACGAGAACGTATCCCAAGAACCTCGAGAAGAGCTTTGACCTGGAGAAGGCGAAGGTTCTCTGGCTGAGCAGGGATGTCGACAAGGGAGGGCTCATACCGACTAACCTGGGCCTCATAACCAACGAGGTGGACAAGTTCCTCGACAAGAACACAGATGGCAGAAGACTCATACTGCTTGACGGGCTGGAATACTTGATCGCGCAGAACGGATTTGGGAAAGTCCTCAAACTGTTGAACCATCTGAGGGACAGGATGGGGGTCAGCAACGGGACTCTTCTCATACCCTTCGACATGAAGAGCGTGGAGGAGAAGGAAGCCGCCATGCTCAGGGCCGATCTTGAGGTCGTGTAGAATCGGATTACATTTCAAGAATCTCGGAGTTGTATAGTGGATGAAGGCTACAGTTCTCATTTCAATCGATGACACGGACATGGAGGGAGGAGAGGGAACAGGGAGATTGGCCAGGAGGATCGTCAAAGAGCTGGACCTGGAGGTGGAAGGGGTCACAAGGCACCAGTTGTACATTCATCCCGCCATAAGGTACACCAACAGGAACAGCTGCAACGTGATAATGGCCAGGGCTGGTCTGGAGATACGGGATGCGGTGAAGGAGATAGTGTTGGAAAGGTTTCAAAAGGGTTCTGATCCAGGACTGGCAGTCGGATCGATCATCCCCAAATCCGTCCAAAGGTTCGGCCAGATGGCACAGGGAAGAGTTCTTAGAAAAGAGGATGCCATCAGGATGGCCAATGAGACCGGCATATACCTGGAGGAACTGGGTGGAACAGGGGACGGTATCATCGGTGCCCTTGCCGGACTGGGTCTGTGCTCAACGGGAGCCGACGGGAGATACGTATTGCTGGAAGGACTGAGGGAATTGCATGGCTCCGTATCGGTGGGGAGGTTGTCAGGAATGGGTATCAACATGATTGTGCTGGACAGCGGAAAGAGGGTCCAAGAGGGAACAGTGATGACCGCCGAGAGAATTCGTCCGAGCAGAGTTGCAGGAAAACCAATGCTCTTTGTAAAAGAAGGTGAAGACGTCTACTACCCAGTCGTCCTTTGATTCTGCAATCGTCCGAACGCTCTTATCGCGCCGAATGCCAAGAGCCCGCCTATTGCTCCAAATGTCAAGTGTGTAACTACCGAGTATGTGATTCCCAATTGTATGAAGAAGACAGGTATCCCGACCATGGAAGCGATGACCAGTCCAACGAAGAACTTGGCGAAGTTTGCCAGAGCAGCCGCCGCGACCAGCTTGACCGCCCCAGAATGTGCAGAACCATTCCAAAGAATCACGTCGATAACGGCGCCCATGAACAAGTACCGCGGTATCCCCAGAAGGAAACCTCCGCCCAATCCGAAGAAGGCCATCATGACACCGGATAGACCTCCGATCCCTGTTCCGCCCAGCCTGCTCCTGGATGCGTTCCTTCCCAGAAGGATCAGCGGGATCACGTATATGGCACTATGTCCTGGGATGTGAAGAGGCACGCGGAAGTAGCCTTTTGCGAGGGCGACGAACAATGAGAATGAAGCAACGACGGCAACCGTGTACATGACTTGTTCCAAGTATCCATATCTATCGCGGACCGGCGCGTCACTTTCAAACACGGATGGTGTTCTCGTCCTCAATCCTCTACGCTCCCACGCTTATATCAGTAACATCTCTTACTCTATCTTTCTTTTGCGTTTCTGGCGATGTGAACTTGGTCGTTCCCTTCTTGGTGAAATCCAATATGTATGAGTTGGATTCGTTTGAGATCTCGCCCCATGTAATCGTCCTTTCCTCTCCCGTGAGGTCACTTGTCAAAGTGATTTCAGTTGAATTGGTCAGCGAGGGCTCGTCAAAGATCAGGAGTATGACATCCTTCAACCACGGTCCCTCGTCCGTGGCGCCAGAACCGAGCGTGTCCACATAGCTGGTGGTTGGGAGCGTTTTCAGCTCTGACATCCCGACCTTTCCTATCGATTCGCTGCCGGACCAGAACTCGATCTTGTATTCGGTATCATCAGTACTGGAGAGTTCCCTCACGACGAACTCCCATAATGCAAATGCAAGGACTATGATGACGATCGT
>JAZGCT010000225.1:0-2572 GCA_036477085.1 Thermoplasmata archaeon
ATTACCATTTGAACGGCATGATTTACATTTATATATTACTTCCTCAAAAAATTTTGCTTTTCCGAAAAGTTAAAGTCCTAGTAGCCTATGTCCATATCATATGGGGGGTCGAAAATGTACGAAAGGAAGAGATTGTTACCTCTGAGAGACGCGATAATTCTGCACCTAGAGCCATTGTCATCTCGGGTCAATCCGTATATAATGCCCGATTCGACGTGTCAGGAAGCCATGGCTGATCGTCTCTCTGCGAGTAGGGGGAACCTGTCCAGGGTTATGAGCGAGCTGAAGAATGTAGGGTTTCTCGAGGATACGAGGGCTCACGTCCCGATAGGTAAGCTTCGCAGGAAGACCTACGTCCTCACAGAGGTGGGGATGAGAGAAGCCATGTACTTGAGAGGACGAACGGGTGAAAGGACCGTTCGGCTGAAGGATGAGGACGGGAAGATTGTTGACGTAAGGCTACGCGATATACCGAAGGACATCAGGGATGGGTCCACGCTCCTGGATATTGCATTGAACGTATACAAGGGAGTGTTCGACAAGAAGACATTCCTTCAGAACATGAGGAAGAGATCGCTCTTTCTCTGCATTGAGACCCAAAGACCCAGGCTCCACTACTTCTTTGGAAGAGAGAACCAGCTGCGCGCGGTCTCGGATTGGTTCCACTCGGAGAATGAGAGCATTCTCGAAGTGAAGGGAGTTGCAGGGATGGGGAAATCGGCCTTTGTCGCACAGGTGTTCGGCAACCTCAAGGGGGAGACCAACGCTCTCTGGCTGGGCCTGAACGAGCAGACTTCACGGGAAGGTGTGATGGAAGAGATTGCCAGTTTTCTGAGATTGCTTGGTAAGGACAAGTTGGACACATTCCTCAAATCACGCGTAGAGATATTAGAAGGAGAGTCACTGGAGGCGGTCAGAGGAGGTAGAAGGCTCCTGTCCCAGGCGGATGGATACGGGAGGCTGGACGAGTTCCTCTATGTTCTGGGGGCTGAAATGGAGGATGTTGATGCCCTGATCGTGTTCGATGGGTGCGAAAGGGTTCAGGATCACCTGGCGGATTTCATCGGCGCCGCAATTGGAAGGATGCGAGAACATCAAGGAGTCAAGATAATCATCTCCGGGAGAGACCTTTCGAAAATCAAGGGCCTGAAGGAGTGGAGAAAGAACAAACAATTGAAAACAATGAACCTCAGAGAGCTTGATCGTGAGAGTTCCATCAGGATACTCCAGCAAAAGGGTGTGGAGACCTGGAGATTCGAGGAAGCTTACGAGCAGACAGGAGGACTGCCGTTCTTCTTGGAGTTGATGGGTCCGTCCTATGAATCGCGGGCCACTGATATTGACAACTACCTGGAAGAGGAGATCCTTCACCAACTGAGCCCCGAAGAGGAAAGGGTCCTCGGTATCATATCCGTCTTCAGCGAACCTGTTCATTCCGATGCTTTCTTTCTATGGAAGAGCATGAGATTCGGAACAATCAGATCATTGGTTGATAGATCCTTGCTTATCGAGGTCTCCCCAATGGTGTACGACACTCACGACATTCTCAAGGATTTCGCTGGAACCAGATTGAGCGAAAAGGCGAGGAAGAGCTACCACAGGAAGGCGGCGGCATATTACTTGGAGCAGGGGGAAGTCGAGGACATGCTCCGTTGCGCATCGCATTTGGCCGCTGCGGGTAACAAGGTGAAGGCCGGCCTCCTCCTCAAGGACGAGGGGCGGAAGATCATCTCCAAAGGTCACTCCGGGGAGCTCTTTCAACTTTTGCAGGAGCTTGACACCGTGAAGAGGCTCAAGAATGTGTCAGAGCTGGCGTTCCTGAGAGGTGAATGTCTGTCGATGAGAGGGTTGTGTGATGAGGCAATCGGAGAATACGACCATTCCTTGCTTTTGAGCGAAGCGGATGATGATCTTGCCGGCATCTCCATTGCATTGAGAAGGATCGCTGAGATACACTTGCTGAGAGGGGATTATGACGAAGTGATAGAACCACTTGAGAGAAGCGCAGAGATATCGAAGAAGATCGGCGATTTAGTTGGTTTGACCGAATGTTACTACAATGTTGCTTCAACTCTGTGGGCAAAGGGGGATATCAAGAGGTCTCAAGAATACGTGGACCAATGCCTTGAGATTGCCGAATCGAGCGGCGACTTCACGGTCACAGCCAGAGCGTACAAGGCACTCGGGATTCTCAATGACGAAATGGGCCATGAGAACGAAGGTCTAGATGCAAAACGCAAAGCGGTCGACCACGCGAGGAAATCGGAGGACCCGGGCTTATTGAGTTCATGCCTCACCAACCTTGCCAAGTCATATTACGACATCAAAAAGGATGAGGAATCAATGAAACTGACGGAAGAGGCTTTGGAGACGGCGAAGAAGCTGGGGAGTGCGAGAGAGATTGCTTGGAGCCTCTCGAATCTGTCTTCTGACTATATTGTTAGACGAGAGTTCGAAAAGGCGAAGGAGTTGGCAGACGAAGCCGCCGAAATATGTCTCGATCTCAAAGAGAACAGATTGTTGGCGCAGATCTACATACGGTACGGATACATATTCAAAGAGGAAGATTGGG
>JAZGCT010000226.1:0-4161 GCA_036477085.1 Thermoplasmata archaeon
TGATCGCCAGCAGTATGATCCCTATCTTGATCAGATCTACATCAGGCGAGGAAGCCTCCGCCATGAACACCATCACCGTGGTAATGGATCCCGGACCAGCGAACATCGGTACCCCCAACGGGACCGCACCGACCATCTCCTTCTCCAGTGCCTCGGACCTATCCTTCTCGGTGAGCTTGGAACCAGGTCTCCCACCCTGGACCATCACGAAGCCTATCGAGAACAGGAGCAGACCACCAGCGATCCTGAACGCAGGGATGGAGGTGTGGAACATCGTGAAGATGGTGTTCCCTGCGAGAGCGAATACCAGGAGTGTTATGGACGCGACCATTATGACCTTTTTTATGACCTTGATCTTGTCCTCTTTGGAGTAGCCCTCGGTGAGCGCCACGAAGAAGGTGAGATTGCCAACTGGATTGACTATGGCGAATATTGCCGTGAATGCTGAGAGAGCGAAGTCAAGCATCGATGACGGGTGAAGCCGCACTGGGTATTTAAAGTTGGCATTTTGAGGGAATTGAGCATAACGGCAGAACCTTGAGCGGTCTGCACACAACGGATTTGAGTACAAAGGTTTTGAGGGTGGGTTGGGGTGGAGATATGTGGCCTATCCTCAACTCAAACTAATCCTAGGGTGCCTCCAGATAAGCTATCTGGGACTTCGCATCAAAATAGAGAGCCAATCCAAAGGTCTCAAGGAAATCTGTACCAATTATGGTCGGTATGCTTTGAACCTCTTTCAGCGTATCGCTGTCAGTTTTGGTGGGAATGAACGCAGTCATACGGTCAAAATCAAAGGATAGGACATCACCGTCCTCGGTTAGGAAGTTCAATCTTGCACCGCTCAAAGGCGAAGCTACGAACTTCTGTCCGGCAAGTCGAAGAGGCTTTCCCTTTGCGCCTTTCATTCGGATTCGTGATTTCAAAACCTCCTTGGGCGAGAGTCCTGTATACGGACTTCCGGTGTCAATCAGGGCCAAAGCACCACAACGAATAGGAGGACTCTTTGACACAACGGATACTGACACAAATGGTGCCAGAGCTTCGCTGAAAAGGTTGATTACTTCACAGGGTATTCTGGGCATCCGCACCCAACTCACAGAATAAAGGCGACATCACGAGGTGGTATCGACTCGATGAGTATGTCCTCAACATTCACACCCTCCCTCTCGAGCTCTTCAAGCAGGAGCAGTATGCTGTCATTTGATGCAATGACTTTCTTCATCTGGACGGCGAAAGTCTTCCCTTCGAATCTCCTCCTCAACATCTTGATATTCTCTCTAATCCAACGGCTGTCTTCTCCAAGCTGTCTGAGAAGTGCGTCTTCCTCCCATTTCAAGGTCTCACCACCGAATGTATCCCATCCTACCCATAGGCAACTCAAAAATGTGGTTAGAGTATATTAAACCTTTTCGCCCTATTTGTTCCAAAATGTGAAAAGTCGAGCCTCAGAGGACTGGCTATTCTCATATGCAGAGAATTGATCACCTCGCAAAGAACCGAGCTTTTGAACTGAGGAGAGAAAAATCCTGCCAAGTGGCCGTCACTACCCCAAATGACATACATTCATCTTCGGAAAGGATATTAACATGATTTGATTACAATACAACCGACCCCAAGTGACCTGGAAAGGTGAGAGAATGGACGACGCGCAACCGGAATCCTCCAAAGCCTCATTCAGGAAGACGCCGAACCTGGCCGACTACGTCAAGGCAAGGCAGACCTTCCACTGGAAGAACATCGAAGCCCTCTTCGATTGGTCCAAGACCGGCAGGGTCAACATGGCACACGAAGCCATCGACAGGCACTGCGAAACCTACAAAAAGAACAGCGTGGCGCTCTACTACATCGACGACGTCAGGTTCGAGAAGTACACCTTCCGCGAGATAAAGAACCTCTCCAACAAGTTCGCCAATGTCCTCAAGAAATACGGCATCGGAAGGGGGGACAGGGTTTTCACATTCCTACCCAGGTCGCCGGATGTCTACATCAGCTTCTTCGGGATACTCAAGGTCGGTGCAATTCCAAGCCCATTGTTCGAGGGGTTCATGGAGGACGCGGTACGGGACAGGGTGCAGGACAGCGAAGCTGTTGCCATACTCACAGTTCCGCAGATGAAGGACCGAATTCCCAAGAAGGACCTGCCGAGCCTGAAGCACACGTTCGTAGTTGACGCGGAGAAACACGAACTGGGAGAAGGGGACATCGACTGGAACGCAGAAATGGAAAAGGCATCTCCAAAACTGGAAGACCTTGAATGGCTGGACAGAGAGGACCCTCTGATACTCCATTATACATCCGGATCAACAGGCAAACCGAAAGGCGTGCTTCACGTCCAGAACGCGATGCTGGGGCACATGATAACCGGCAAATGGGTGCTGGACCTCCACGACGACGACATCTACTGGTGCACGTCCGACCCGGGCTGGGTCACCGGAACCTCGTACGGCATGTTCGCCCCCTGGTTGAACGGCGTGACCAATGTCATCAGGGGTGGAAGGTTCAATCCGGACATCTGGTATCATACCATCCAGGACCTCGAGGTGACGGTGTGGTACAGCGCCCCCACCGCTTTCCGTCTGCTGATGTCGGCCGGGACCGAGAAGGCCAAGAAGTACGACCTTTCCAGCCTGAGATACATCTGCAGCGTCGGAGAACCTCTGAACCCCGAAGTGATAAGATGGGGGCACGAAGCGTTCGACGGGAAGACGATACACGACAACTGGTGGATGACCGAGACCGGGCATCAGATCATTGCGAACTATCCTTCGATGCCTGTGCGACCGGGTTCGATGGGGCGACCGTTCCCCGGAGTGAGCGCCGCGATCGTGGACAACGACGGAAAGGTGCTTGGACCCAACCAGATCGGCAACCTGGTCATCAAAAAGGGATGGCCGGGGATGATGAGGCAGATATGGAACGACCCGGAGAAGTTCGACTCGTACTTCGAATGGGGAGAATGGTTCTTCAGCGGCGATTCGGCCTACATGGACGAGGACGGGTACTTCTGGTTCCAGGGCAGGTTAGATGACGTCATCAAGACCGCGGGCGAGAGGGTGGGACCGTTCGAGGTCGAGAGCAAGCTGGTTGAGCATCCGGCGGTCGCGGCAGCTGGTGTGATCGGAAAACCGGACCCCATAAGAGGGAACATCATCAAGGCGTTCATTCAGTTGCGAGAGGGATATGCTCCTTCAGAGGAGTTGTCCAAGGAAATCGCGAAGTTCGTGAAGACGGGCCTGGCGGCCCACGCTCAACCGCGGGAGATCGAGTTCAAGGACAAGTTGCCGATAACTAGAAGCGGGAAGATAATGAGACGTGTTCTGAAAGCTTGGGAGTTGGGGTTGCCGACGGGTGATCTTTCGACGATGGAAGACTAGAGGATTCTTCTCCAGGTAAACTGCAGGAAAGCGCAAGGAGAGCCCTGGTCGGATCGCGCGTGCTTGATAGGGAAGGTAGTATCTGTTTTGATTTCTGATAATACCAGAAAAACTCAACAAGGAATTTTATACATCCAACATTAATAAGTTAAACCATGACCGCAACAAGCGGTCTCTATGAAGGAGGAAAAAAGATGTTGGAAAAAACAGCGAGGATTTCGGCCGTAGTACTGGTCGTCCTGCTCGCATCGGTATCGTTTGTGAGCCCGGTATTTGCAGAAGAAGACATCGATAGTGATGGGTTGCCGGATTCGTGGGAGATCCAGTACTTCGGGGATCTAAGCCAGGACGGAGAAGGAGACTTCGACAGTGATGGTTTCACCAATCTGGAGGAATATGAGGCAGGGACCGATCCGACGGACCCCACTCAAGGCCCCAGACCACCGATTCGTGACGAAGTTTGAACAGGAGACTGGGTAATCCATACTTACCTATGATCCCTTCGGGACGTCCGAGAGAGCTTCTTTGATTTCTTCCTCGAGCTTTCTCCTCCTGGGAGCCTCTTTAACACTTCCCAGCAGTGAAGACGCCCTCTTGAGGTAGTCGAGACCTTCCTCTTCGGGTGCCAATCCTTCCATCTTGGCTTTCCAGGCAAACACATTGCCAGCATTTGTCAAGTACGCGCAAACATCAGTTTGGTTCTTGTACCTCTCCATCAATTGAATGCTTCTTCTCAGATTCTCCTTTGCTATGGACCATTCATTTTTACTGTATACGTAGCCGT
>JAZGCT010000227.1:0-4005 GCA_036477085.1 Thermoplasmata archaeon
CGGAAGCACGAGATGGTGCAGGATTTTCTCAACACCATCTCGGTTCCCAAGGAAATAGCCAACAAGGACGCGTGCATCATGGAGCCCGACCTGGACCCGAAGACCCTCGAGTAGATCAGCAGGTTCGCGACCTTCATGGAGTTCATCTGAGTCTGTCCGAACTGGAGAGATCATTTTGACAGATACTGCAAGGGCGAGGAGACGAACATAGAGTTATAATCCGGTTCGCCGTTATTGGTGATGAGAAAGATGCAACAGAAGACGAAGGGGGAAGTAGGAATAGAAGGGTTGGATCTGGAAGAGGAGGCTAGACTCCTGGTGGAGTTCACCAAAGACTTCGAGTGGGTGCTCTCCCACGAAAGAACATTGATGAAGAAGTACCCCAAGAGAATCATTGCAGTAAGACGAAGAAAGGTAATCGCAAGCTCAAAAGAGCGTTCTGAATTGCGTGCCGAGCTGAATCAGATGGGTGTTGACCCCAAATCCGTCTTGATAACCTACATACCAGAGAAACCAGTGAAATACCTGCTGCCAAACCAGTGAGATACCAAGGGCCTTTGATGAGAATCCCAGCGAAGTTCGATACAGATAAGACCTCGATCTATCTGACTGCCACATTACATGTCAACGGCCTGACCCAAAAGGTCAGCTTCCTAATAGACACCGGCTCGTCGGTCACAACCGTATCACAGGGGGATGCGGATAACTTGGGCATAGACACGTCAAAGCTGAAGGAGAGAGCTGAACCTTCAATAACATATGCTGGTCATGTCAGGCCCTTCGAACTTGGCAATGTGGATTTCATAATAGTGGAAGAGAATGGAAGGTTCGTGTTGGAGCATCTTCAATCAGTGGACGTCTTGCCGTCAACCGGCGACCGGGAGCTGGATGTATCTCTTCCCAGCGTCTTGGGAATGGACTTCTTGAACGAGTGTTCCTACTCGCTGTATGTCTGTCCAAAGGAGAATGAGGCGTTCTTTGAGAAATGTTGAATGCTCTTCCATTTGTGATGCGTGATGTTTTAATATAGAATCAGCATTAGATATTTCGGTTAACCGAAAAATCATATCATTTGGGAGGAAGAAGGTGAAACAATGCTAGGTCAATATCTCATAACCTTCAGGGAAGTTCTGGAAGCCGCATTAATAACGGCCATAATCCTGGCCTACCTGACAAGGACCGGCAGGGAGCATCTTACGCGTTATGTCTGGATCGGAGTTTACATCTCTGTAGGCGTGAGCCTCGTGCTGGGGGCGATCATCTGGACGGTCTACGGTACACTGGACAAGCCGAGCAAGGTACTCTTCGAAGGCGTGGCGGCGCTGATAGCGGTCGCTGTACTAACGAGCATGATATACTGGATGGCGCTCAAAGGCAGGCACATCAAGGAAGAGATGGAGAAGAAGCTTGGAGTGGCAGTGAAACGTGGTGCAATAATCGCGGTGATATCACTGGCATTCATCGTTGTCTTCAGAGAGGGGCTTGAGACGGTCCTGTTCTTGACACCGTTCCTGGTGACGGATGTCGCTGGTACCGTGGCCGGTGCTGCGCTCGGGATCATATCTGGATTCGTTCTAGCATTTGCCATATTCAAGGTGGGCATGAAGATCGACCTTCACAGGTTCTTTTACTTTACGAGCGTCCTGCTGATACTTCTGGCTGCTGGACTCTTGGGCTATGGTCTCCATGAACTCACAGAATATGTTGCTGTCACCGGCGGGGACCTGGGATGGTTGGGACAGAGCGCGTATGCGCTTGACATTTCGTCGGATAGCATCTTCCACCACAAGGGTGCGATAGGTTCGGTCTTTGCGGTGATGTTCGGGTACTCGGTCAAGATGGAGTGGATCAGGGTCATTGCTCACGTGGTGTATCTGGCCGTGATGCTGCCGCTGGTGGTCTTAATCTACAAGAGACCTGATCTGATTGAGAAGTTCTCGAAGTCTGTCCGAAAGATGCTCAGAGTATTCAATAAATCGAAACACGAAGACATTCAAACTCAAACCTGAGGGCAATATCAACTCCAGTCGACCTGGAGCCTTCCCCCACACTCGTTACCCAACTCGAATCCCTTGTCCACAGCCTTTGAGTTCAGCTCATGCGTAGCAGGCGGAAGCATGTCCTTCATTGCACTCTTCAGAGAATCCATCTCCACAACATCCGTCATCGCAACAACGGCACCCAACATAACCATGTTCGCCGCTATCTTGTTTCCAAGTTCATAAGCTGTAACCGTAGCCGGTATCTCGCAGTACTCCCCTCCAGGCCTGCTCTTGACCGTATCTGGATCTACGATCACCAAAGACGTGGGCTTGACATTCTCCCCAAACTTCAGGAACGAGGCCTCAGACATGAGGACCAGAACATCCGGAACCGTGACCTCAGGAAAAGTGATCTCCTTCGTCGAGATCTTCACCTCAGCCTTGGTGGCGCTGCCTCTGACCCCGGACCCGAACGTCTGGGTCTGCACAACGTACAGCCCCGACTCCTCCCTCTTGTACTGGTCGTCCGTCTGAACGACGTGCTTGGACTCGTAAAGCGATGCGGCCCTTGCCAGGACCACGCTGGCCATTATCAGACCTTGACCGCCAAAACCCGACAACCTGATCTCGATGGTGTCCATCCCTAATCATCCCCCTCGATCGACTCGATGTACGACTTCCTCTGGGCATCCCTTATCACCCCAACGGTGATCTTGTCGGCCACGTGAAGGTCGATGTCCTCCTCCGACGTTCTTCCGTCAGCCCTCATCTGTTCTATGTGGACGCTGTTCTCCTTCAGCCATTTGAGGTGTTCGACCGGAGTCGTAAGCTTGTTGTACCTTCCGAAGTATACCGGGCACGCGACCCAGGCCTCGATGAACCTGAACCCTTTCCTGTTCATGCCCTCTTCCATCACCCTGATCAGCTGCTTTGGATGGGCCGAAGTGTACCTCGCTACGTAATTGGCGCCGGCCGCGACAGCCAGTCTGGCCAGGTCGAACGGGTATTCCGGATTTCCGTCAGGAGTGGTGGATGTGGTGTAACCGTGAAGGGTGGTGGATGATGCCTGTCCGCCGGTCATCCCGTAATTGTTGTTGTTGATGCATATGACAAAGAGGTCCATGTTCCGTCTGCACGCCTGGATGAAATGGTTCCCGCCGATGGTCCCAAGGTCACCGTCGCCGCTGAAGACGATAACGTCCAGGTCCCTGTTGGCCAGTTTCAGCCCGGTCGCATAGGCCAGTGCGCGTCCGTGGACGGTATGCAGGCTGTCCGAGTAGACATAGCCGGACACTCTGGAAGAGCAGCCGATACCCGAAACGAAGGCTGTCTTGTCCAGGTCCTTGCCCTGGTTGATGAACGCCCTCTGGAAGCAGGACATGGTGGTGCCGATGCCGCATCCGGGGCAGAACATGTGGGGCCACCGGTCCTCCCTGTACACCTTGAAGTGCGTCATTGATCGACCTCCATGTCGGCATGGGATTTTAGAATCTCCTGCGGTGTGGGTATCTCACCGTTCAGCTTGGAACAGAGGCCGACGTTCTCGACTCCTGCGCGACAAGCGTGCCTCTCGATCTCCCTGTAGAGCTGACCTTCGTTCATCTCGACCACGAGCACCGATTCGACGTCCTCGGTCGCCCGAATGAAGGCCTTCGATGGGAACGGCCACAGGGTCATCGGTCTGAAGAGGCCGAAGTTCTCGTTCTGCAGGACGATGTCCTTGGCGCTCCTTGCTGGAAGGCCGTACGCGACTATCAGGTGCTTCGCATCGGGGTTGATGACCTCGTACTTGCAGATGACATCCTTGTTATCTTCTATCTTGCCTATGATGCGCCTGATGAGCCTCCCCTGGACCTCGGTGTCCTCACTGGGATAACCGACTATGGAGTGAGAGAGACCCGTGACATGCGTCCTGTGCCCCCGTCCGAACGTCGGGAAGGGTGAGACGCCGTCCTCGTTGGGATCGACAGGGAAGGACACTTTACCCTCAGGGAACTGCTTCCTGTTCACGATCGGAATATCC
>JAZGCT010000228.1:0-12656 GCA_036477085.1 Thermoplasmata archaeon
TTCGATTGACCGGAGATAGAATAACTATGGTCTGTGAGAAGTGTGGAAGGTTCTATCGCTATCCGATCCTAAAGGAGCGGGACACTAGTACGAAGTGATCATGTCTATTATGCCTTTTCTTCTGGCCAGATAGTCAGCGCCCTTGAATACGAAGTAGGATACCAGGACCAGGATTATGGTAGATGCAAGAAGAATCACCATAAGCATTCCGGTGTCGATCTGGGTAAGGCTGGTCGTGATCTGCAATGTCTCGGGAGCCAATACCCTTCTAAGGGCCTCGAACCAATAGGTAAGGGGTATGGCCAGGCTGATGTACTGCCCCCATACAGGGAACATGGATATCGGGAATAGAACGCCGCAGAACAAGTAGAATATGCCCGCAACGCTCTCGTTCATGCCGTGCATGTGTTTTGCCGTTAGGAAAGATATCCCACCAAGAATGACACCCATGGCTGACACGCCGACCAGACCTATGACCAAGATGGTCAGGAAAAGGGGTACATCAGTAATGGCGAGAGATATGTGGACACCGAGCACGAAAACGCCGAAGAGAAGGGTTATCACCACCGCGATACTCGCTATGACGAGTTGAGTAAGCGCCCTGGCCACCACATAGACGTAGTAGCTGATGGGGGCGATGTAGACATTGCGAATGGTCTGGTACCACTCACGGTCCCCCTGGATCACCCTGAATATACCGAACAGCATCTGCCCGACGAACATGTAGAAGGCGTTGCCGACGTAGAGGAACGAGAACATGGCGGTATTCTCGTCCTGTCCTCCGTAGCCGGGATTGATGACCACCCAGTACATCAACACAAGGATCATGGTGGCCGCGATAGGTTTCAGAATGGAATAGACCGCGAAGAGAAAGGGCTGGGTCCAGTTAGACTCCATTTGCCAACCGAGCCAGGCCGCCGTCTTCAACGTCTTCCAGTGCCTCTTGATCATTGCCATCTCAGCGTAAGACCTCCCTTTCTCCTAGCCAAGTTCTCCATGCGTGCGAGGGCGATCCGGGCTAAAATGGGAAAGACTATGGCCAGAACCACGAGTATTCCCAGCTCGACCTCGACTGGGAACAGACCCCAAGCCGCCACGCTGGGGAACAAGAGCTGTCTCATGCTGTCCAGCCCCAGTGTTATTGGTATTACGGACGCACTGAGCGCGACCCAGAAGCCAAGAGCTTTCACCGGGAAAAAGAACCCTGAGACGAAGTATATAGGCTCCTCCATGAGGCTGGCCATGTGCCATGCCTCCCTCCCCCACATCAGGTAGAGGGACGCGAACATCATGCCCATTCCGTACAGGGCGATTAGGGTCACCAAGAAGATCGGGATAAGCATCAGTGGGAAGACCAGCGAAGGACCCTTGAACAGAAGAACACCGATAAGCACGGTCGCGCCCGCGTGTATCGAGGACCCGAAGATCCCGCCCAAGGCCATTCCACCGAGGAGCGACATGCGCGACATGGGAGCCATCATATAGAGTTGCAGGTTGCCGATCTCCTTCTCCCAATATAGCTGGGCCGCCATACTCCAAAGGACATTTAACCAGAAGGCGGTCATTGCCCCTCCCAGGATGACGAAGCCAACGAACTCCGGTGGTGCCTTCAGGGCTTGATAGATGAAGACATATGCTGCAATCGCAAGAACCGGAAGGAGTATCTCGAAGAATATCCAACTAGGTTCTCTCAGGGATCCGATCACTCGCGGATAAGCCCGTCCGAGGGTCGCCCTGAGGTTCAGCCTCAGATGGAGGTTCACTCCAAAGCCCTCCCTACAAGGCTTACGAACACATCCTCGAGCGTGGGCTCGGTCTTGCGCAGCTCGTGAATCCTCTTCCCTTCTCCTGTGACCATTGAAAGGATATCTGACACAGCCGCCTCATCATCGATGACGAATACAAGCTCGTCCCATTTGGTCTCCGGGTTCACCTTCTTGGAGAAGTTCCTGATCCCGGGGATACCTTTGAACTTGGAATAGTCTTTGAGCGGTTCGATCTCTAACCTGAGCGTTGAAGATCTTCTGACCGTCTTCTTCAGGTTCTCTGGGGTGTCGCACACGAGGACCTTGCCCTTGTCTATTATTGCGACACGGTCGCAGAGCTCCTCTGCCTCTATCATGTCGTGTGTCGTCAGGAGAACCGTCTTCTTCTCATGCTCCCTCACCCAGTCGGCCACGAACCTTCGTATGACCCGGCTGGCGTTGACGTCCAGGCCCAGCGTGGGCTCATCAAGGAATATGATATCCGGATCGGTTATGAAACCGCGTACCATCCCCATCTTCTGTCTCTCGCCAGTGGAGAGCGTCCTCATCTTCTGGTTCCGCTTATCATACAAGCCGAAGGTCTTGAACAGATCATCCGCTCGTTGCTTGGCGACCCTTGACGGAACATCGTAGAACTGGGAGAACATCCACACGTTCTCTTTGGCCGTCAGCAATCCGTAACCCGAGCTCTCCCCACCAGAAACGCTGTTGATCTTCATTCGTATGTTGAAAGTGTCCTCCGCAACATTGTGACCAGCCACCCAAGCCTCACCTTTGGTGGGGAGTAGCAGTGTGCTGAGAATCTTGAGCAAGGTGGTCTTGCCAGCCCCGTTCGGGCCCAGAAGACCGAAGAGCTCCCCCTCCTTCACCTGAATGTTGACATCGTTAAGGGCCACTACCTCCTTCTGATTCTTCTTCGTCGGTTCTTGCTTGCGCTCTTTCCTGCTTCTCTTGCGTTTGAAGACCCTGTATAGGTTCTTGGTCTGAACTGCGTAATCCATGTGGTTCCACCAATTCGATTCGCTTGCCACGGGGTCCGTCCCCGCAGCCAAAAAGACTTCAGAGGAGCTAGGCCTCGTAGTGCTTTCGGAAGGGAGTGACGTACCCAGCAATCCTATTTCGCAAACGGGAGGTCTGGACGTTGGTCAGCTCCTGCACCTTCTGCTTGTTGTGCTCGTAATCGTCTGTGAATTGTTCTGGAAACCTCTTCACAAGTTCGATCGCGACCCGCTTGATGTACGTCTGTCTTATGCTTCCCACATTTTGGCTCCTTTACGTATTGTGCAAAGCCATCTCAATACGAGCAATGTAATTAAAGATTCCTACTGGACATTCAAGTTGAACCGGGACCCAATAGGCATTCGTGTGGCTTTCAGGGGGAATGATGCGAAAGTGTTCGGTTCGGCGACCCATACTATTTGTCGTTTCCAACCAAGAAACCATAACCTTCTTATATGCGACCCTTTATTCGGGAAAAATGCAGAGTTATGAGGACTGAGGTCCGACCATCTGCCAGACCCAAGTGAGGAGAAAAAATGGAAGAGAACCTTTGCAACATCGAGTTCTTGAAGAAGGCTTCTACATATCTGGCACGAGTCCAGAGCGCGCTCGGGGGACTCAGGGAATACCGAAGCAACACCTTTGAGGAGGTTCTCGAACAGGTCATCATAGACCTCCAGGAAGAGTTCGAGGCCACATCCTAGTCAGAGGAATCGTTTTTCCAGCCTACCCCTTTTCATCAAAATGGTTGGATTGTCACCTTTGTACGCAGTGAGCGTGGGTTTGTGGATGATGCCATCCAGGTGTATCATCGCTTTTGAGTCTTCGTCGTAATTGGATCCCAATGCAATATGGCAGGTGCCGAAGACCTTCTCGTCCTCCAGTATGTTCCCGACGATCTTCGCCTTGGGGTTGAGCCCGATTCCCAACTCGCCCAGGTTCCTTGCGTTTTTGGCGTACTGTTTGGCCTTGACCATGGTGAACTTGCCTTCTAGGTGCATACCAATGGCACTTTCCTCGCCCTTCTTCACGGCCTTCCTGAGCACCCTGGCCTCTTTCTTTCCCTTGATCTTCTTGACGAATCCGCCCTCCACCTCGACATGAATCGGGTCCTTGATTATGAGCTCTCCGTTGCCAGTTGCCATACTGCCATCGAACACTATCGTGCCGTCAGAGTTGCCGAGTTCAGGCGATATGTAGACCTCTCCTGCGGGAAGGTTTCCTCCCGAGCCAGGCTTGCGGAAATCTCCATCGTCCTTCCTTGCCATGCGCCCTTCAAGTCCTATCTTGATGTCCATCCCAGCCTTGGTCTCAGCGTGCACATAATCAGCCGCATCCAACACCCTCTTGATCTTCACCGCCCTTCTTCGCAGGTCCTGGTAGTTGATCGGTATCGTCCGCTTGAACATCTCCAGTGAGATGCTGGGAGACCAGAAGGAGCGCAGTTTCTTCTCTTCCTTCAAGTATGTGAAGATGTGGTCGTAGTCCTTCTCGACACCTGGGTATTGCGTCTTGAGTCCGAAGCGGTCCTTCCCGAGCTTCTTCTCACTTATGGAGATGACCACGTCAGGATTTGACTGGATGGCTTTAATGACAGAATCCTCTGCGAGGTCGAACAGGGTCTTTGTCTCTTGAACGACAAGGGTGGGAGAGGCTTTGGTTTCCAGGGTTGCTTCGTAGATCGCGTGTGAGATCTTCAGAACATCCTCGCTTGGATTTGTCACGATGAGAACCTTCTCACCGGGTTTGGATCCGATGACCTCTTTCATTGCGATTGTCGCGGCTCTTCTAGTCTGTGCGTCCAGCTCGACTACTTTCTTGGGTAGGGGCACTTCGCTGCCTCCGGGATACAGTGTTTCTACTTCCCCTTGAAGTTCGGAGGCCTCTTCTCAATAAAGGCCTTTAGACCTTCCACTTTGTCCTCGGTGGAGAATAAAAGGCTAACGAGCTCCCTCTCGTAGGCCAGTCCGTTGTCCAGTCCGCCCTCAAGGGCTCGATTCATCGAGGACTTCGCCAGGCGAACTGCCAAAGGACCTTTGGTGGCTATCTCTTTCGCCATCGCCTTGGCCTCATTCATAAGTTCCGCTTGTGGGTACACATGGTTAACGAGACCTATCCTCTCTGCCTCTTCCGCCGTGATCATTCCACCGGTGAACACCATCTCGCTTGCCCTGCCTTTTCCGAGAAGGCTGGTCAATCTCTGAGTGCCGCCGAATCCCGGGAATATCCCCAGGTTGACCTCCGGCACACCGATCTTGGCATTGTCCGAAGCCAGTCTTATGTCGCATGCGATCGCCAGTTCGCAACCTCCGCCCAGGGCGAACCCATTGATTGCGGCAATCGTAGGCTTCTCCATCTTTGCGAAGAGATCCATGACCTTATGTCCCTTAATGGTGAACTTTCTCATATCCATTGGCGTTTTGCCGGTCATCTCCTTGATGTCTGCTCCTGCAACGAAGGCCTTCTCTCCAGCGCCAGTGACTATGACAACGAAAACACTGTCATCCGCCAAAGCGTCCTCTGCTGCGTTCTTCAATCCGTCCAGAACCTCAGAGTTCAGAGCGTTCATAGACTCCGGCCTGTTCACCCTTATGGTCGCTATTCCGTCCTCCTTCTCAATTGTCACAACGCTCATTCTGCTCACCTCGTGTAATCGTAAACTCCCTTTCCGGTCTTCCTTCCCAATCTACCAGCTCTCACGTACTTTCTCAGCAAGGGTGAGGGCCTGAACTTCGGGTCACCAGTTTCCTTGTAGAGGACCTCCATGACGGAAAGCCCTATCTCAAGTCCGGTGTAATCCGCAAGCTCCAGAGGTCCCATGGGCATATTGGTCCCCAGCTTCATCGCCTTGTCGATATCTTCAGCACTGGCAACCCCCTCCATCAAGAGGTTGAAGGCCTCGTTCATCATAGGAACCAGTAGACGATTCACGACGAAACCGGGTGACTCAGCTACCTCGACAGGTTCTTTGCCCAGCTTCCAGCAGAAGTCCTTTGCGAACTGCAAGGTCTCAGGTGATGTCTCCGAGCCGCGGATAACCTCTATCAATTTCATGACAGGGGCCGGGTTGAAGAAATGCAGACCAACGAACTTGTCCGGCCTGGATGTGGCCGATGCTATCTCGGTGACGCTCAGTGAAGAAGTGTTGCTTGCGAATATCACATCCTCGGGGCAAACCTCATCGGCTTCCTTGAAGACCGTTCGCTTCAAGTCCATGTTCTCTATCACTGCCTCGATCACCAACTGGCATCCGTCCAGTGCTTTCCTGAGGTCGACCGTACCGTGAACCTTTGACACTATGGCGTCAACATCCTCCTGGGTCATCTTTCCCTTTTCCACCCTCTTCATCAGTGGTCCCTTGATCCTCTCGAAGCCTCCGTCCACGAACCTCTGCTCTATGTCCCTCATGGTGACATCGTAGCCCGCGACCGCGCAAGTTTGGGCAATACCCGCACCCATAGTGCCGGCACCCAGAACACATACTTTCTTAACATCCTCTAACCTCATGACCTCCCCTCTTTCAGTTAAGGAATTGGGAATAAGCGGAGACGATATAATTGTTTCTGACAGCCTACTTGCGCATCCACCTGAACCATACCCGGCCGTCTTCGAGGGTGATGATCTTCAACTTCATCTCCTGACCGATCTCCAAATCCTCGTAATGGGCATCATCTACCCTTGCCAGCACTTTCATTTTTGGATCTTCCAGGTCGACAATGCCAATGCTGAAAGGCGCGTCATCTTCCATGCCGAGCGGTGCGCCGTGTATGACTTCGGTGAACGCGAACAACTTGCCCTCCTGGGGCAGGTCTATCCATTCCATCTCATCCGCATTGCAGTGGGGACACACGACCCTGGGCTGCCAAAGTATCTCGCCGCAACTCTTGCACTTGGTTGTGGTGAACTTCCCTTCCTTCAAGTTGGTGAAGAACTCGTGGATCCGGGTGAAGTCCTCCGTTTGTTGAGGATAGAAGTCCAGCATGTACGGCAGGTCGATCTTGGGCATCAACCACCCCTCCTGAAGACCAGGACGCTGTGAACGTTGGCATTGCCGCTTAGGTTATGGGTCAACGCCCATTCTCCGCCGACGTACCTCTCCTCGGGGACCTCTCCCCTGAACTGTTGGATGACTTCAACCGTCTGAGCTATGGAGGTCGCGCCGAGCGGATGGCCAGTTCCTAGCAAACCTCCATGAGTGTTCACCGGCAATCTCCCACCGACGTATGGATTTCCTTCCTCTATGAACTTGCCGCCTTCTCCCTTCTTGCACATTCCGCCGTCCTCGTATGCGATGATCTCGGCGATGGTGAAGCAGTCGTGGACCTCGGCAAACGCCATGTCGAAGATGTCCTTGCCCGCCATCATCAAGGCGCTTCTGAATGCCTTCTTCATAGGACGCCAGGTGGTGAGATTGGGAAGGTTAGAGACCAGACTGCCCATGTTGCACTGCCCGAGTCCTTCGATGTAGACAGGGGTGTCGGTGAACTCCTTTGCTCGATCCGCCCCGGTCATGACAATCCCACCAGCACCATCTGTGATGCCTGAACAGTCCAGCAGCCTGATGGGTTTGGAAATCTCTACCGAATTGATGACGTCCTCGAGGGTGAACTTCTTCTGGAACTGTGCGAACGGGTTGGATGCTGAGTAATCGTGATTCTTGACTGAGACCATGCCCAACTGCTCCCTGGTAGTCCCGTACTCGTGCATATGGCGCATCATCACCAACGCGAAGAAAGGCGGTGCGGACATGCCGTTCACTCCGTCCCATTCCCTGTCCATGACGGCTGCCATGGTGGTCTGGGTCTCGGCCAGGTTGGGTGTGTTCATCTTCTCCACGCCCATGACCAAAGCGATATCGGACAGCCCAGATGCGATCGAACCATAGGCGGCTCTCATTGCAGCCTGACCTGAGGCGCATGCAAGCTCGGTCCTCATGATGACCTTGTCCGGCTGAACTCCGACCTGCTCGGCAACCAAGGGAGCGGGATAGGACTGAAATGCCATCCTGTCTGATGCTGCCGATCCCAAGAAGAGGCTGTCCACGTCCTTCTTGTCGAGATTTGGAACATCCTCAAAAACTGCCTTCCCAGCTTCCTGGGCAAGCTCCTTGTAAGTTGCCTTTCGAACCCCAAACTTGGTCAATCCTCCGCCGACAATGGCGACCTTTCTCACCTCGATACCCCCTTGATTCCAGTCATTACCAGTTGGATATATAATTGCATTGATGGGTCCAAGTTGATGGACGAGCTTCCCTATGACGAAGACCAAGGTTCTTAAAGGAGGTGTGAATACTTATCTGCAATTCAGGAGTGGGGATAGAAGACCTACTTCTCACTTAGGAGGACGAACTAATGAAGAAGATTGTGTTTGCACAACTGGCAATAGGGATAATGATACTGTCGAGCATGAGCCTCGTGGTGGCGCAGAACAACGCAACTGTGGAGGTCCTAGTTGGCTTTGACGGGGAAGTGAACATCGGGCTCATAACAGCCTTTGGGGGTCGGGTGGACCATGTCTACGAGAACATCCCTTTAGTGCTGGCATCAATGCCTGAACGGTCCGCGAACGCACTTGCACACAACAGCCAGGTACGATACGTCGAGGACAACGGCATAGGAGAGCTGACAGCACAGACCCTGCCATGGGGCATAGACAAGATAGATGCTGAACAGGTCTGGGGCGACCCCAACAAGGGGACGGATATCAAGATCGCCATCCTGGACAGCGGAATGGACTACAACCATGAGGACCTGGACGATAACTACGTCACGGGCAAGGACTTCTACGGTGCTGGGGACGACGATCCGATGGATGGGTTGGGTCACGGAACTCATGTTGCTGGAACGATCGCAGCCGAGGACAACGGTCTGGGGGTTGTGGGAGTTGCGCCCGAAGCCGATCTTTATATCGGGAAGGTTTCCAACGATTTTGGTCAGGTTCCAGTTGCAGATCTGGTCGAGGGAATAGACTGGGCAATCACACAAGGTGTCCAAATCATATCCATGAGCTTGGGATACCAGTATCACTACCAGAGCCTGCAGGATGCCTGCGATGATGCGTACAACAACCACGGAATCCTAGTTGTCGCCGCGGCTGGAAATGATGGCAGGGGAATGCTGGATACAGTGGACTATCCGGGACGATACTCATCGGTGATTGCTGTATCCGCAACTGACTCCAGAAACAAAGTACCTTCTTGGTCCAGCAAGGGGCCCTCGGTGGAACTTGCTGCACCTGGCGTCACCGTTCTTTCCACACTTCCGAACGACGACTACGACTACTACAGTGGAACGTCGATGTCGACCCCACATGTTTCCGGAACGGCGGCACTTGTGATGGTGTATAATTCAAGCCTGACCGCTGCAGACGTGAGGAAGAAGCTACAGAACACAGCTACGGATCTAGGAGACGCGGGAAGGGACAAGAAATACGGATACGGATTGGTTGACGCAAGAGCGGCCACACAGGATGGCGACCCGCCTGATCCACCCGCCGGTGTGATGCACGTCAATGCCATCGACTTCGAGGTGAAGAACAGGGGACCCAGACACAGGGACCTGTTGATCCATGTACAGATAGTGGACGACAACGATAACCCGGTTGAAACAGTCACCGTATCCTTGAGCCTCCAGACACCCGACCACGGAACACTTTACGGTGAGGGTGCGACAGATGCGTCAGGATGGATTTCATTCAGGTACAAGGACGCCGAGAGCGGCCACTACATCGCCACCGTGACGGATGTTACCAAATCCGGCTGGACATACGACGAGACCAAGAACATCGAGACGAGCGACGAGCACGACCTTCCGTAGGTGGATTTAGAAACTGGCTCGAATAAAGGAGTTCGGAATCTGTTGGATTCCGAGTTCCTATCTTAACATATTCTTATCAAATCTGATTTTTTTAGAGCAAGTGAATTACCCCTATCGCCCTGTGATAGTCTTGGGTAGCCGAGTTGCTAGAACCAATAACCTCCGGCACGCAATCTCAGATCAAGGCAATCGAGAAGATGTGCAGAGATAGGCTGGACAGGAATCCTTTCGATCTGGATGCCATGTTCACGCTGGCTGCCGTCATGGCAAGGACGGGTGATATCGAGCTCGCGATAGATATGGTGGAAGGGTTGTTGGCCGTGAATCCGGAGTACCCTGGTGGCATGAGGCTTCTGGCTAAACTCCATAAGATGCAGGGCAACGATGAGAAGTGGAAGGAGTACATGGAGATGGCTGCTACCTTGTCAGAGGTCTAATCTCTGTCCCAATTGGGTCTTAGGACACCTTTTTTCTCGAACTGTTTATCGTACAGCTCCTCAAGAAATGCTCAGGGTCGGTGGAGGAGAGTCCGCGACACATCCAGAGACTGCCGATCATCAAATCGTAGAGATAACACCGCAGAAATCTGTCAGAACCGAGATCTCCGCTCCACATATTGTTCCAATACTTTGAGGGCATCTGGGTCGTCCAGTAGGTGCTTGAACCTCCCCTGCAGTTCCAGATATTCTCTTATCGGTTTCCTTTGTTTCGGCACGTGCAGGAATGTCCTTACACCGCTCTCGTACTCGAAAAGTCTGATGAGCCCTGTCTGAACGGCAAGTTTGGCCAACTTCACCGAATCTTTTGCATCCGAGCGCCATCCAGCCGGACATGAAGCAAAGACGTGAACATAGCTCGGACCCCTCACGGTTGCGGCCTTCTTCACCTTGTCTATCAGATCCAACGGATAGCCAATCGATGCGGTGGCGACATATGGAGCACCATGGGCGATCATAATCTCCGGAACGTCCTTCCTCAACTCCATGGGCCGGGTCTCGCCTTTGACGACCCTGCCGACTGGCGTCGTGGTGGTTGCAGCTCCGAAGGGCGTTGTTCCGCTCCTCTGACCCCCAGTGTTCATGTAGCTCTCGTTATCGTAGCACAGATAGATGAAATCGTGACCGCGTTCAACAGCACCTGAAAGAGACCCCATTCCGATATCCGCTGTACCTCCGTCGCCTGCCACGACCAGCAGATTCGTATCGCCTCTCTTGCCCATGATGTCAAGTGCCTGCTCAACACCAGACATGACCGCAGGTCCGTTCTCGAAAAGCACGTGGAAGTGCGGGATCTTGGGGACGCCCATCTGCATTATGACCGCCAAACAACCAGTGGAGTTGATGACAATCGTGTTCTTCCCAAGGGCTTTGAGTGCATGGCGGAAAGTAAGCAATGCACCGCAACCGGCACACGCAAGGCTACCATGATGCAGGTATTCCTCGTCCGTGAGGTCCTTTATCTTCGTTTTTTCCATTACGACACCTCAATCGTACTTCCTGGCATCTGGCCAGTTAACGGTCTCGACTTCCTTGCCTTCAAGCGCTTTCTCACACGTCTCGTGAATGTTCTTGATCGTCTCCGGTGTGATGTCCTTACCGCCCAATCCAATGATGAAGTTCAAGCATTTCGGCCTGCTGGCCAACGGGTACAATGCCCTTGTTACGTCCGGGAACAGCATCCCGCTGGTTCCGTATCCAATATCTCGATCAATGACCGCTACAACCTTCGCGTTCTTGCACGCTTCAACGATCTCCTTATCTGGGAAGGGCCTGAAGACGCGTATCTTCGACAGGCCGACCTTGCTTCCGCAGTCTCTTAAGTTGTTCACCACCCATTGGGTCGTGCTCGTCAACGATCCCAGACCCATGAAAACTATCTCGGCATCATTCGTCTCATAATTCTCCACCATCCCGTACGAGCGTCCGAAGAGCTCACCATATTCCCTTCCAACATCCATTATCGCCCTGGGCGAATCCAGGAGCGCTTTGTGCTTCTTGTACTCGTAATCGGGGTACCAGTCAGGGTAGACCACTTCTCCGAACTGTAGCGGGTTCTTGGGGTCCATCAGCGGCCTCTTACTAAGATCTGGCTCCGGCAGGAACATGTCAGCCTGCTCCTGGTCGATGACCTCCATACGTTCTGCAACATGGGATACGATGAAACCGTCGTAGCAGACCATTACCGGCATCAGAACATCCTCGGCGATCTTGTATGCCTGTACAATGTTGTCGAACACCTCCTGAGCGTTGGCGCAGTAAATCTGCATCCAACCGCTGTCCCTGTTGACCATGCTGTCCTGATGGTCCGCCCAGATGTTGACGGGCATGGATAGGGTCCGGTTGGCGATGGCCATCACAAGTGGAACTCTCATACCAGATGCGAAGTACAGACCTTCAGACATGAGTTGCAGACCCTGCGATGAGCTGGCAGTGAATGTTCTTGCACCGACGATGGAAGCTCCGACCACTGCCGACATAGCACTGTGCTCGCTTTCCACCCTAATCATGTTGGCTTTGAGTTCGCCGTTGTTGATGAACTGGGAGATGTGCTCGACTACTGAGGTCTGAGGGGTAATTGGATAGGCAGCAACGACCTGGGCCCTTGCCAGCTTGGCCGCTTCCGCCGCGGCGCGGTTGCCTGTGAAGAACACCTCAGTCACTTTCCTCCCTCACCATGATTATCGCTTTCACCAGACATTCCTCAGCACAGATGCCACAGCCCTTGCAGTACTTGAGGTCGATCTCTATCTTGTCGCCTTCTCTCTTGATGCATGCGTCCGGACACACCAGCCAGCATATATCGCAGTTGTTGCACTTTTCCTGATCCACCTCAGGCCTATCGCTCCTCCACGCGCCCGTCAGGTTGTCCTCGCTCCATCCGGGCTCGAACACCAGGGTGCTCTTGGCCCTCTTGATGAACTTCTCGTGCTTTTCCAGACCCATATCGATACCTACAGTTTCTCTATCTTGTTGAACGCCTCTTCTGTGGCTTTGTAATTCTGATCGGCAGCTTCGGGGAATCTATTCTCAATCGCTTTCTTGACGTTGTCCATTTCAACGAATCTAGTTGCCTTGAC
>JAZGCT010000229.1:0-4738 GCA_036477085.1 Thermoplasmata archaeon
GGACCTCAAGCTGATGGCATTGTTGCCAGATGAGAAGTGGCTCTCAGTGATAGTGTTGTTGGATGAGAAGATGCGCAAATCGATGGATCCATACTCAAATCTTGAGAATGATACGTCTGCATGGCCCGAAGAATTGACCTGAATTACGTTCCAGTCCACCACTTGCGGGGTCGGTCTATTGGAAGTGAATAATATTGTCTGCCCGATGACCCCGACTGAGTTCAAAGTCCCTTCGACGTAGATTGAAAGATAATCATGCAAACCAGGAGGATCGAACTTCACCTGCACACCTGGGTCAATGGTCAAAGTGACGCCAGGATCAACAACCACATCATTCATCACAATGAATGGACTGCGAGCCAAGTCCCATGTGGTATCAATTGAAACATGCCCGCTGACAATGGTTCCGGTGGCTGTTTCAAACCCATATATAGTGAGTATCCCAACTAAAGAAGTCGCTGTCAGAATGAGTGTAACGCATATCGGTCTCCAGGATCTCATTCCTATAGATTCCCTCCAAGGATAGAGCATATCCAGAATCCTTCTTAATGTTTTCTACTGTTCCTTCCGACCTTCCCCCCTAATCATCATATCTTGAATAGGCGTGGATCAGAGAACTGTTTCGATAATCAATGCAAGCCAATAAGGAAATCTAGATGAGCTTTTCCATCAAAACCTATACAACTGCGCGTGCGGGACCCCACCAATCCTGATGACACCATCTTTGTTGATGATCCCAGCGGAGACCGCCACCTTTATCGTCCTCTTCCCAACCAGATTGGCACTTGTGGCGGCCCTGAGGTTCACCACAAGCTCTTCTTCAGAAGTGAAAGAACCGTCATAGAAAGAGGTCACTTTGAGAATCATCTCACCCTCTTCAAAAGTCTGACCAATGAGTTCTGCATCACACGCGGCGACAACGATCTGGCCGCCCTGTTGGTACACCTTCACCTTGATCCGTTCACCGCTTCGAGACGAGCTTGAACCTGTTCTTTCTCGGGGAGTAGACCTCTCCCTCTTCCTTCCACTTGTTGAGCCAGGATTCGACCCTGGTCGGGGAGATCCCCTTTTCTTCTGCGAGTTCGACGATGTCCTGGAGCGATGCGCTGCTTTCATCTCTTGTCAATTCTGTTATTACGTCTCTTAGGATAATAATCTGTTGCCTTTGTGATTTGCTGGTGCCCGTGGCTATTATGTCGATGTCGAACCTTCCCCCTTCCTCTTCGGTGACCTTCTTGAGCCAGTACTCCACTATCTTGACCGATCTGTCCGCGTCGTCTGTCGAAACGACGTCGCTCAACCTCGCCCTTGCGCTTGCCTCGGCGAGCCTCACGAACGCTTCCAATTGCCTCGGAGTGATGGGCACCGCGGACCCTTCGATCTCGCCCTGTTTCCTTAGGCTGAGGTAATAATCCCTGAGCACGTTAATGGCGTCCTCGGTCATCACCGGGAAGATGCGCTTGGCGTGGGCGATGTACTTCCTGAGGAACTCTGGCTCGAAATGAGGCTTGTTGACCTCCGCCAGTTCCACATCGAACTCTACCTCCTCCCCTTCCTCTTTTTTCCTCAGCATCTCTCCGACCAGGTGGCCTTTGAGTATGTGCTCGGCCATGTCCATGTCGCGTCTGGTCTCCGGCTTGTCGAGAATCACGAAAATGGCATCGAACCTTGACAGCAATGTGGGGGAAAGATCGATCTGTTCGGCAATGTACTTGCTGTCGTCGAACCTTCCGAACTTGGGGTTGGCGGCCGCAAGGACGGCGCACCTGCTCTGCAGGGTGGCCTGGATCCCGGCCTTTGAAATTGTAATGAACTGCTGTTCCATCCCCAGGTGGATGGCGCTCCTGTCCTGAGGGTTCATCTTCTCAATCTCGTCAATGCAGACTATTCCCATGTCGGCCAGTACCAGTGCGCCCGCCTCCAAGGTCCACCGTCCCTCGCCGAAATCATCTCTGACAGCGGCGGCGGTCAAACCTGCAGCGGTGGCCGATTTCCCGGACGCGTAGACGCCCCTCGGGGCCAGTGCACTGATGTAGGTGAGCATCTGGGACTTCCCGGTACCTGGGTCCCCGACCATCAGAACGTGTATGTCCCCCCTGGTCTTGGTCCCGTCCGGCATCACCTTGGGAACGCCTCCGAACAACTGGAGCGCGAGAGCTTCCTTTTCCATCCGCATGCCGAATATCGATGGCGAGATCGAATCCACTATGTTCCTCATTATGTCGGGGTCCTTCGCCACCTCTTCCATCTCCTTGACGTCCTCATCATTGATGTCGATCTCCTCGAACGCCTTCTGCTCCGGTTCGATGCTGTTGATCTCCAGGTTGATGTCGAAAAGAGTGGACTTGACCCTGTATGTGGATCTCTGCTGGCTTCTCAGAACGCCGTTGAGGATCACCCTGTCACCGGGGGATATGTCACCGGTGATGTCGTCCTCCACGTATGCGACCAGTCTCTGGGGTTCGGCACCGCCTCTCAGACCTTCGGGCCTCTCCTGTATCTCTATCTTCTGCGTGTCCGCGAATACGGATTCCTCGCTGATCAACTTGAACTTGGTGGAAGTGGCCACCCTCTTGCAGCCGCCTTGGTCCTCGTAACATTCCAGCGGTTCCCTCATCCCTCTCTCCTCCTGGGGCTCCTTGATGAACACGTTGCATCTGATGCATTGGAATACCGCTTCGGTGAGCCTTGGTCTCACTTCGGTGGCCTTTCTGACGAGCCCCTCGGCGGCGAGGAACTTGCCTAGATGCTTGCTCCTCAGGTCCCTCACAGCGACCCTTGCGTCCTTGGGGAGCCTCTCGATCCTGAGGTGAATATGTATGTTGTCATGGCCGATGGGAATGAGCCTCTTGATGGCCTCCTCCCCGGTGACGATCGCGTTCGTCGGATGTTCCAGGAAGAACATGGCCATGTCGGTGTCGAACCTGTCCAGGTCCTCGAACTTGATGTACAGGCTTCGCTTCTCTGGATAACTGTCGGCGATGCCGACTATCTTGGGCTGGTATCCGTATTCGTCGAAGAATACCTCCCATTTTGCGACTAGCCCCTCGTTGTCAAAATCGGGCACGACAATGCTCCCCCTGATGACCGATAATACCTCGGTAAATCTCAGGTAATGCATCGGCGGTTATTAGACTTTGCCCGATGTCTAGCAACTCGAAAGCCCGCAACTCCTGCACAGGAAACATCTCGTACTACCCTCCACTCTTGACCCGCATTCGGGGCAAACCAATCGTTCTGGGCATGATGTATGCTCTATGTTCTTCATGCTGTCTGTTCTCATCATGTGAATCGTTCTAACTTAGGTGGGACCGAGGATATAAACTAGGACAGGAGGGGTAAGTGAAAGTATTTCGATCAGAGCCAGTTCTTAAATCTGTGCACCTATGTGTGCGCACAGAAACCTTTATGCCCATCCGTCGGAATGCCAATCTGTGGAGATAGCGGGGTACAGATACAGGTCGTTTGTCGCGGGAGTTCTAACACTCAATCTCATTGTCCTCCTCTCACTTGCTCAACCGGTCATGGCGGAGGAGATAGTGCTCCAAAAGGCCGGCACGATCTCGGAGGGAGGCTACTACGCTGACAGCTTCATCGGGAGCTTCGGGGAGAGCGTTACGATAGTGCTCGAGAGCGACGAGGACGTTGACCTCATCTTGACAAGCGTTGAGGGTTACTATGACTACAAGGACCCGGGGGAGGAGTACTTCATGATGTATTCCGGAGGTTCGTCGCTAAAGGTCAAACAGACCACTCTGGATGTTTTCCTCCCGGTGGACGGGGTCTACTACGTCATCGTCGACAACACCGACCTCCCGAGCTCGGGTGCGATGCCCACAGGCAACGTGTCCTACTCTATCGAGGTGACGATGACGGGAGAGGTCGACACCTTGGGGGTAACGCTGATCGCATGCGGTGTAACGACGGCCATCGTTTTCGTCATCATCATTGCGGCCGTGTACGTATACATGATAAGACCCAGACAGAAGGAGAAGGCGGCGAAGGCTGAGTCTCCAGTGTACCAGATGACCAAGGTCTCGGGTCCCATGAACTGCCCTGCATGCGGTACCTATTCGACCTACGGGACATACTGCCCCAAGTGCCAGCGAAGGCTGCGATAGTGTTTTAATTGCTTCCACGTTACCCCGATGAGTTCAATGAGACTTGGGAAGGGCGGTTCCCTTTCCTCGGCGGAGGGTGCTTCGGAGAGATGCGAGTACCAGATACGGACCGTCGGCGACAGCGTCGATCTGAATGTACTATGCAAGAGCTGTGATGGCAAGGCAAGTCTGCTGGAGAGAGAATGCAGAAATGGCGTACTGGAGATCCTGCGGGAAGAACCGATCCCGGATTCGATAATCCTCTCGGGGTTTGTAGAGACGCTGTACGAGAATGATGCGGTAGAACTGGTTCAAGAATTAACGGACACCTTGAGGGCGGTCGTAGGATTCGGCAAGAGAAGGCCGGGAGTTGATTCGGAAAGATGTTTGAAGTGTAAGAAGGCGCCCGCATACATCTTCAACAAGATCGGGAAGGCCTTCAAGAAAAGCCTTCCGGCATTCAGCAGAGAAGTGAGGCTCCAGTCCTCGGGTCTGTCCACTGATCGGGATTCCTGCAAGGAATGTCTTGAGTCGACCAAGAGCGATCTGAGGTCCTTGTCCAATGGATTGGATGAGCTGAGGTCTTGGATCCTCGGGCGCGCTTTCAAGATATCACCTGCGGGGGGGAATGAGGGAAC
>JAZGCT010000023.1:0-4332 GCA_036477085.1 Thermoplasmata archaeon
CCTAGAAGATTGGGGAAGACCTCGCTCCTTCTTGAAGCCAAGCGGCGACTGGAACGCAAAGTGGACGTGTCTTACGTTGATTTGTATCCAATCACCTCAAGACAGCGTCTCGCGGAGGAGATTGTCAGAGCGGTTGCAGAAACCTCTTTCAGAGCAAATGTCTCCAGAATCGCCAAGGCTCTGACCGAACTGGTATCCTCTTTACGGCCAAGAACGGTGCTGACATCAGATGGCGATGTGGTCATAGATCTCATTCTTAGCGAGAGGAACTGGGAAAAGGAAATGATGGATGCCTTGGACTTCGGAGAAAGACTGGCAAAGAAGAGGAAGAAACCTCTTGTCATCATCTTCGACGAGTTCCAGGAGATCAGGAATCTTGACGGCCTTGACCTGGAGAAGCTGATGAGGTCAAGGTTCCAGCTTCACAAGCACGTTTCCTACGTTTTCTGCGGGAGCAAGCAGCACATATTCACAGAGATGTTCTCCGACCAGTCTCGGGCACTGTACAAGTTCTCGAAGCCCCTGTCCCTAGGTCCTCTTGACAGTGCCGTTGTTGAGGAGTTCATAGTTGGGAGGTTTGCTGGTGGAGGTGGGAGGATTTCAAAAGAGAGTGCACAGAAGATTGCCGAAATCAGCGGAGGGAACCCCTATAACCTTCAGAGGATATGCTACGAGATCTGGTCCCTCTCAAGAAAGGCGGTTGATCCAGATGTTGTCAATGTGGCGCTTGGCCAAATCGTGGAGCACTCGAGTCCCGAGTTCGAACAGATATGGGAGCAGGCCAAAGGATCGAATCAAAGGAGGTTGCTGAAGGCCCTTGCCCAGGTGGGAGAGGTTTCCTTTGGGCACAGTTTTATAAGAGAATTCAATTTGAAGTCGCCCGGACATGTTCGAAAGTCTCTAATGTCGCTACACAAGAAGGGATTGGTGGATGAGCATGGGCGGGTTCTCGACATGTTCTTTGCCGAGTGGCTGAGGCGGTTGGGCAGGTCATAGGGATGAACTGCACCATGGCGGACAGGATTCTGAGATTCACATCAATTGTAGAAATGCATTCGGAACCGCTCAGGCCCATGCCTGACATTCTCCAAGAAATACATCAACATCTCAGTACGTATAGAACCCTTTCCCCGTCTTTCTGCCCAGATTTCCAGCTCGGACCATCTTCTTCAACAACGGACACGGCCGATACTTCGGATCCCCAAATCCTTCGTGCAGCACTTCCATTATGAAAAGGCAGACATCCAGTCCTATCAGATCGGCCACTTGCAAAGGACCCAGAGGATGGTTCATGCCCAGCTTCATGACCGAATCGATTGACTCAACCGTTCCAACCCCTTCTTGGACACAGAATATTGCCTCATTGATCATAGGCATCAGGATCCTGTTCGAAACGAATCCGGGATAGTCATTGACCTCCACCGGTATCTTCCCCATCTTATCTGTCAGCGCGAAGATGATGTCTTTGGTCTCATTGCTGGTTTCCATCCCCATGATGACCTCTACCAGCTTCATTATCGGCACTGGGTTCATGAAGTGCATCCCGATGAACTTGTCCGGCCTATTGGTTGCTGCCCCGAGCTCGGTTATGGATATGCTTGATGTATTTGTGGCAAAGATGACATCGTCTCGAACGAGCTCATCTAGCTCCTTGAAGACGCTCTTCTTGAGGTCAGCATTCTCGATCACAGCCTCTACGACCAGATCCACTTCCTTCAGGTCCTCCACATTCAACGTGGTCTGTATCCTGGACAGCGCCTCATCCGCTTGCTCCTGAGCCAGTTTGCCCTTCTCAACACCTTTCGAGAGGCTTTTCTGAATTGCATTCATCCCGTTCTCCAGGAATTTATCTTCAATGTCCCTCATCACAACATCATGCCCGCTGAGAGCACACACCTGAGCTATCCCGTTGCCCATTGTCCCAGCGCCAAGAACACCGATCTTCTTGATCTCCATCCTATCACATCTCTATCGAGATGGCGACAGCGTTGCCCCCGCCGAGACATATTGTTGCGATCCCAGTTTTCGCACCACGGTTCTTCATCGCATATATCAGCGTCGCGAGGATCCTCGTCCCGCTGGCTCCTAACGGATGACCCAGTGCGACCGCTCCGCCGTGAACGTTCAGCTTTTCCAAGGGTATGCCCAACCCCTTCGCCACGGCGCAGCTCGCGGATGCGAAAGCCTCATTGTGCTCAAAGAGGTCAATGTCGTCGACCGTCTTGCCAAGTTTCTTCAGGAGCATCTTCACTGTGGGTATGGGAGCCTCCATCACGTACTTGGGTTCCACACCGCTTGACAGGTATCCAGTGATCCTCGCCAGAGGTTCCAGTCCCCTCTCTTGAGCCTTGTCAGCATCCATCAACACGGCCGCAGAACCGCCGTCGCTCAGCTGAGAGCTATTGCCGGCTGTCAGCATCCCGTCCTTCTTGTAGGCAGTCTTCAATCCCGCCAGTGTTTCAGGCGTGGTGCTCTTTCTTATTCCCTCATCCTTGTCGAAGATCACCGGCTCTCCCTTCCTCTGCGGGATCTCGATAGGCAGTATCTCCTCCTTGAACAACCCCTCTTCAGTTGCCTTCGCGGCCCTCATGTGGCTGTTGTAAGAGAACTCGTCCATCTGCTCCCTGGGTATCTCATACTTCTCAGCGATTATCTCCCCGGTCATACCCATGTGGAAATTCTCGTAAGCGTCCCACAGACCGTCGTTGATCATGGTATCGATGAGCTTTCCGTTCCCTATCCGGTGTCCCCATCTCGCTTTAGGGTCGAGATATGGAGCGTTGCTCATGCTCTCCATTCCACCTGCCAGTATCGTGTCAGAGCTATCTGCTTTTATGGCATCGGCACCCATCATGGTCGCCTTCAGGCTTGAGCCGCAGACCTTGTTGACCGTCACCGCCGGGACCGATACCGGTAATCCTGCGTGGATCATCGCCTGCCTTGCCGGGTTCTGACCCAGACCCGCAGATATAACATTACCCATTATGACATCTTGAATCTCCGAAGGCTGTATGTTCGCCCTCTTGACGGCTTCCTGGATGGTAAATGCTCCAAGCTGTGGTGCAGAGAAGGGCCTGAGCGATTTCCCATATCTTCCGACAGCCGTCCTTACTGCGCTGACTATCACGACTTCCCCCATTTTAGCTCACCAAGTGTTCGATGCTAATGCGAGAATCGATTTAAAAGTTCCTGAATCGTTACCAATCAGCGTTCAGAACCGAATGTCGAGTGGTTCATTTCGTTAGGTTCATTCCTCAGCCAGCTTAGAATACGCTCCAGGATCCAACAACTGCTCCATCTCCGACGGGTCGCTCATCTTGATCTTCACGAACCAGCCATCTCCGTACGGGTCCTCGTTCATCAACTGCGGGGAATCCTCCAACTCCGAGTTGTACTCCTCCACCGTGCCGCTGACCGGAGCATACAGTTCAGACACCGTCTTCACAGACTCCACCGTGCCTATCTCATCTCCCTTCTTCACCTCTCGGCCAGCGTCTCCGAACTCCACGTAGACGATATCTGTCAACTTCGTCTGAGCATAATCAGTGATGCCAATGGTCGCCTTGTCCCCCTCCACCTTCACCCACTCGTGCTCGTCCGTGTATTTTCGATCCGAAGGAACATCAGTCATTTACCCCACCTCTAACCTCGGAATGATAATGCAGAACTGACTTTATTTTTTGTCCTTGTCCCACCTGCCCCCGTGGACGAAGATCTCCCGGTTCATTATCCTCCTGATGTACCAGATGACTATCAACAGTGCCAGGCCGATGCCGAAGATCAAGACCCCGACCATGCACATGATGTCGGTCTGTACACGATCGAATATCTCGCCAAGCATCTCAACTATCCCCTCAGCCATCCTTTCTCACTCTCGCAAAGTAGTTGTCGCTGGAGAAGAAGTATTTTTCTGTCTCAAGTCCCGTTTGGGAAATCAGGTCCTTCAATTCATCCTTCTCGAAGAGGTGGTAGAACCTCTGGAAGACCTTTCCGTCCGATCGTGTCCAGGGTAGGAATATGTCTGCGAAGTTCGGGTCCTCACTCTTCTTCTGGAGTAGTTCTTCGAACCTGGGTTGGTCCAGTGCCCAGACACTGATGAGCGCGGTCCCAATAGGTTTGAGCACCCGTTCCAGTTCTCTCAGGCTTCTCAGCCTGTCCTCCTCTGATGGGATGTGGTGAAGTGTTGCTATGTACAGTGCCGCGTCAAAAGCGTCGTCTCTTATCGGAAGAACGGATGCATCCCCGCCTACGATGTGCCCGCTCAGTGCCAGTTCCCTCATGTTCAGTTTCTCTTGGGCAATCCTCAGCAGGTTCATGCTGAAATCAACGCCG
>JAZGCT010000230.1:0-8441 GCA_036477085.1 Thermoplasmata archaeon
ACCTTCATCCTGTTGTCCTTTGACAGCCTTGTCGCCGTTATGGTCTCCGATGTCCCATGTCCTCTATTTACACGTATAAGGACCTCATCATTCGTGGACTGAACACCCAGTTCTACCCTTGTGACCCCCAAAGCCATTGACTGGGAAACCTCCACCTCACCAAAGCAGTCTGGTCTGGTCTCTATTGTTAGACCGATGCATCTTGCGTCAGCGGATTCGTTTATGGAGTGGGCCTCATCCAACGTCTTCGATGTCGATTCGTTCAACCCATCAAAGCACCTCTGCACAAACCACGACCTGTACTCTGGGTCGAAGGATGTGAAGGTGCCACCCATGATGATTACATCCACTTTGTCGACCGCATGTCCGATCGCCACCAGTTGCTCCAGCCTGTTGACCGTTTGCAGATAAGGGTCGAAGTCGTGCTCCATGGCGCGCAGCGCAGCCGGTTCCCTGCCAGTGTATGATTGGGGGGTCCCGAACTCAACACCGCCGGGACAATAGCTGCACTTGCCATGGGGACAGGGGGAAGGTTCCGTCATTATGGCCAATACCGCAACCCCGGAAAGGGTTCTAGTAGGCTTCTTCCTCAATACCGGGAGGACGCTCTCTCGGAATTCCTCAGGACAAACAGCAAGGATCTCCGAGTTGGCTGGGAGTTCATCTAGACCATATTCTCTGCAGGCCTGGTGCTTTGCCCTCTGCAGCTGGTCAGCGGTTCGTATCTCCCCAGCGACAATTGAGTCAATTATCCTCTGGAAATGATCCACTTGCTTCACTATCCATACATCATTCCATCATATTCGCTCTTCTCGACCTTCTTTCCTTTGCGCTTGACCCGTTTCTTTTGGGTGGCCTTTCTTCCAACAAAGGAGAGGTCCCTACGTATCAGGCGGATGAATGTCTTGTCAGGCAGTTCTTCGAGCTCTATGATCCCCCGAGACTGCAGGGCCTTCATAGTCCTTTGAAGGATGTTGGGAGAGATCTTAAGATCCCATTCCAGGTCGGATACAGTTATCGGGTAGGTCTTGATCAGGATGCGGAGTATCCTTGCCTCCAATGAATCGGACTCTATCTCGATGGGCATCAGACCTTTAGAGGATTAGAGGCTCTTAAACCTTACAGCCCCTAGATGTCCCTTCTATTGAGGACCCAGATGGCTATGACCAATGGTATGAATATCCAGGCCAGCAGTGACCCAACGGCTGAGAATCCGTTAACAAAGCCAGGCAGAATCTCAAAACCACTTCCACCGAGTATCAGTGACGTCACCATGCTGTACGTTGCAGAAGGACTGAAGAGCTCCGCGGCATAGTACCAGTCAGGAAAAGTACTACCTCGGGTGAAGAGGTCTCCTCCTGTGCCAACATACACGCCCACAAGAACGATATCGTAGATGAAGATGAAAACGAACCAGAGAAGTACTGCTCCGCCCATGGCCGTTGATCTTCTCCGGGTGACAGTTGAAAGAAGGAAGGCCACGGACAGGAAGGCCAGCCCAACCATGAAGGTCGCTCCGAGGAACAGCAGGTACTTGGTGAAATCTGCCGCTCCCGCAACTGCCGCGATCACAATCCCTGCAAGGCCAAAACCCACAAAAATAGAAACGAACAATACAGTGGCCAGCCCAATGAACTTGGATACCACAGCCTCCGTCCGGGTGATCGGCATGGTGAGAAGCAGGTCAAGAGAACCCCTTTCCCTTTCAGTGGCAATGGCCCCATAGCCCAACATGAGGGCTATCATGGTCACCAGGAACATGGAGATTGCCATTATCAGGACGATTGTCACCAGGAAACCTTGAAACCCTGTCTCTCCAAGCTGCATGGCAGAACCGAAGTACGACACCAGAAGCGCTAATGAGACAAACACAATAGTCACAGCAATAATCCACTTGTTTCTGACGCTGTCAATGAACTCCTTCTTGACGACAGTGAGCATTCCTTTCCAGTTAATGTCCAGTGTCATCGAGTTTGACCTCCTTCTGCTCGTCTGGTGAATCTGAGAAAGACCTCTTCCAGTGATGGTTCCTCTGTTCTGAAATCCAGAATCTGATAGCCTTTCTCCTTCAACGCGTTCATGACATCCATTCTGAGTTCATGGTCACATTCTATCATTATCCAGTTCCCTGTCACATGCACATTGCTGACGCTGTCTATCGAACTTGCGACGTTCACAGCGTTCTCATCTACTGAGGTCATCTGCAGCCAAAGGCGGGGCTTCATCTCCATGTGCTTTCTGAGATTGTCAATCGTATCCTCGGCGGCCAGAATACCTTGATTCACTATCGCCACTCGATCACATATCTCCTCGACCTCGCCCAGAATATGGGAGGAAAAGAAGACGGTTGCTCCGCGGTGCTTTGCCTCGAGGATGGCGTTCTTCACCATCCTTATCCAATAGGGGTCCAGACCTCCCGCTGGCTCATCGAGAATCAGGAGGTCCGGTTCTCCGATCAATGCTTGGCCGAACCCCAGCAGTTGGACCATACCCCGTGAGAACGTGTTGACCTTCTTCTTCGCGAAGTTCAAGAGCCCGACCCTCTGCAACAACGGTCGGACCTGATCTCGGGACTGCCCCTTCAGGTCACAATAGAACTCCATTGTCTGCTGTGCAGTCAGATTGGGGTAGAAACCCACCCTCTCCGGAAGGAATCCCAGTTTCTTCCTCATCTGAAGTCCATGGTGTGCGATGTCTTCCCCGTTAACGAGAACGGAGCCGCTGGACGGATACATCAGCCCCGTGATCATCCTGATCGTGGTCGTCTTGCCGGCGCCGTTTGGCCCCAGGAAGCCAAAGACCTCCCCACGTTTTACCTCGAGACTGAGGTCGTTGACTGCAACCAGGTCCTTGAACGCCTTTGTCAATCCTTCGGTTTTGATTGCAGGATATTCCGATGCCATATTGAAACCCACCTCATAAAGTGATCAAGCTGTCAGACTCCAAATCTAAATGTACATCCTGCTGGGCTCATC
The DNA here is from genome assembly GCA_036477085.1 of Thermoplasmata archaeon. Classification (GTDB taxonomy): domain Archaea; phylum Thermoplasmatota; class Thermoplasmata; order RBG-16-68-12; family SOIM01; genus JAGLME01. Next base: position 2,976 of record JAZGCT010000230.1, read on the forward strand.
CTTCTCCTTGCTCTCTTCGGCCACTTCAATGACATCAATGGCCACAATCATGTGGGTCGGGATGATTCTCTTCCTTCCTGCCGTCTCCTTGTGCGAGTCGTCAAGCGTCATCAAAACAGCCTCGTCATGACCTATGACTGTATATCCTTCAAACGTACCGTGTGTGACCAGGGGCTTGTCCCGTGATTCAATTGATTTTACCCTATACTTGGACCCCTTGGTCAGTACGAAGTCCTTCTTCTTGTTCTCCATGATATTCACCTTTTCTTCTCCGACAATTTCTGGATGTGTTCTATCGTCTTCCTGTAATTCTCCATGGCGACATCAACGTGGGCCTCAACGAAGTTCCAGGCCTTAGCCAAATCGCCGTAACGGATGCGATACCCTTTCTTCTTCCGCCCGCCTTCCTCGACTTCCAGGTCCTCGATCATATCCATGCTCTTCAGCTTGTTGATGTGGCGGTATATTGTCGGCTTGGTGGTCTTCAGCTTTGTCGAGAGCTGTTCCACCGTCCACCCCTTGCTCATCCTCTTGAAGAAGCAGTCCCTGAGCAGACGGTACGGAATGCTGTCCTTGACCGTCTTTGCGTCCGTTTTCGGGTCATACCCCTTGGAGAAGTACCCAATCTGGGTCAGGAATTGGATGGTGACCTCATCGAGGTCGTCAATTGGAGTCAGAGGTGTGTTGCTTACAACAGTTATCTCAAACGACATTCCGACCTCCCCGTTTCCTGAAAGGTCTTTAACTAGTTATTAGTTTTGATTTTCTTTTTTAGGTGGGAAATATACCTAGGCGTGTTCTTGCGTATGTTCCCTTGTACTAGAGTACTAATCCTCGGGCGGCGGCGAAGACCTCCTTTCAACAGTTCCTGATTCTTCCTTATTCGACCTCATCATGGCTATCAGTATGACGATTGTCAGGACGATCACGGTTATCGGTAGTATCGGAGTATATTCGAAAGCCTTCTCCGCTGTCCGGTGAACTCACCTGGTTTGATCATCCATTTTCCTCACCTTTTCAAGAAATGACGGGAATATCCGGAATGTTTTGGCAGCGTGCTCGAAATATCGTCATTGGTCGACCCGTTCGCAAAATCCCGTCAGTGTAGCCTCTTCCTCAAGCAATCTTTATATTCCTTGGCTCCCATGACAAACCCGCTAAACAGGGCTTGAAAGAGGGATGATGAGGGAGGTAGAAAGCTTGGAAGGAAGGAAAGCTCTAGTCATTGCAGTTCTCGTTTTTTCCAGTATCATTCAACTGACTACACCAACCGTCATCGCCGATCCATATAGTACCCCCAACTCCGGTGTTTCTTGGATAATGCAAGATCTAGTGGCCAATTCAGGCGGAGCCGTTCAACAGGGCATGCTTTCCTATATCTTTGAGGTCTACGAGAACATAACTGTATCTGCAAACGACCGATTGACCATGCAAGCTGGTGAACTAATCCACTTCCATGATGGGTCAGGGGTCCTAGTGGACGGCGATTTGAGAATGGACGGCAATGAGGGTCAAGTGGTCAGACTTGTCTCAAGTCCCTTTCCAGTGCAAGAAAGATTCTTGGGAGTTGTATTTCGGGAAGGCAGTACAGGGTTCTTGGAATACTGCGAATTCTTCGAAAGTCGCAACGGCGTTCAGATTATAGGATCATCGCCCATAATATCCAACTGCGGATTCTTTCAGAGTAATAGAGGTGTATCAGCTGAGAAGGGAGCATCTCCCACGATACGTAATAGCATCTTTGTCGTCTTGGAGGAATGGGCGATAATGGCTGACAATTCGAATCCTCTGATACAGAATAATACAATTAGAGGAAATGCCAAGGGAATGTGGATCAAGAACAATTCATCTCCCCATATCATATCCAATGACATATCTGAAAACGCGGGCTGGGGAATTGAACTGGTAAGCACGGTTGGTGCTGTCATCAGGAACAACACGATTCGCTATAATGATCGATACGCCATCATCACGTTCAACGTCTCCCAGATCATAGTGGAGGAGAACAACCTCTCGGCTAACGGATATCTAGGTGGGGGAGAACGTTATATGAACATCTGGGCCCAGAACGCCTCCTTTGTGATGAGGAACAATATAATATCTGACGCGCGCACTGGCCTCTTCCTTCAGAATTCTCCGTTTGTCCTTGAAGGCAATCTTCTGAGAAATCTCACCCAATGCGGAATCAATGCTCTGGGAGGTTCAACCATAGATGTCAAGAACAATGTCTTTGAGGGAAGCGACATCTGCAGCGACAGTGTTACCACCTTCAGCATTGAGAACAACACCTTCAATGAGAGTTCACTATCACTTGGCCCGGTTTTCCTCTCGAACAACACAGTCCAGGAGGGCTCAGTTCAGCTGTTTTCGAATTCCACACTTTCAAACAATCTGATTAAGGATGGAACATATGGCATAGAAGTCAGAGGTGATGCTGGAGAGGTCGAAGCGCGTATCTATGATACAACTATCATGAATAGTATAGAAAACGGCCTGAAAGCGAGCAGTTCATCAAGAGTGATTTTCACCAATTCCACAATCGAGAACTCAGGACTCAACGATTTCTATCTTAGTGGGTCTGAAGTGATTGTGATAAACTCCAGCTTCGGTGAAGATAAGAGCATTACGAATGGTGACCTCATCATCAAGAACTTCTTGCACTTGTCTGTTCTTGACAAGAACGGAAACCCATTGGAAGGAGCTTCTGTGGGAGTTTGGGACGGGTCTCGCCTCTCATACGATGTGAGAACGAATTCGCAAGGTCAAGCCAATTGGCTTCTCATGACTGACAGGGTCTACAGTAACAGCGTGTACGCAGTGGAGAATGACACCCATCTTGATGTTAGTTCAGAGGGGTACTACTTCAGCGATATCCCACGACTCATAGACATGTCTACATCACACAGAGAGACGGTCACCGAAGAAATGGTCACTCCTCCTCCTCCGTCCGTTCATTCGATCAATCCTTCTGACAGTACAACTGATGTTCCTGTAAATTCAACTGTGACAATCACTTTCAGCACGAGAATGAACAAAACATCAGTTCAAGATTCTCTAACGGTGTCAGGAGCGGATATATCTGCGTTTACATGGAACTGGGAAGGTTCAGCCTTGACTATCAACTTCACCTCCAATCTCGACTATGGAAGAACTTACGAAATCATTCTAGGCACCGAAGCCAAGGACCTAGCAGGTGAACACATCACTCACATTTTCAACGCTTCTTTCACAACCGAAGAACAACCCACTGGAGCAAATCCACTGAATGACATCCTTGGAGAATATTGGTGGTTGATTCTAGCAATGGTCGTTGTTGTACCTGTAGTGATCACGGGATCCATTCTTCTTGTTAGAAGAAAAAGAAGAAAGATGCTCCTATCTTCATCTTTTGAGGAAGAGATTCTTTCTCCTCCTGACGAAGAGGTTTCCCCACATCCTGAGGAACTGGAACCTCCTCCGCTTCCTGAGGAACTGGAACCTCCTCCACCCCCACCGGAATGATGCTACAAGAACGGTCAGAATCTTGTCGGTAAAAAGGCCTTGAGTAATCTGATACATTCTTGGATTTGTTGTCGAATGCGAGGGCGAGGATTTGAACCCCGGAACCACTTCTGGAACAGATCTTGAGTCTGCCGCCTTTGACCAGTCTTGGCTACCCTCGCGCGCCTTCAATTGAATGTGAATGGGCTATAATAAGATTATCAACACATGTCCAGACATCACAAACTGATAGACGTGGCCAACAAAAGAGAAAAGTTTGAATCACATCAGAACATTATCATCTTGATGCCCGAGTACCGCGTCCCAAAGGACGAAGAGATCTTGGAGGCGCTGAAGAGCATTTTCGTGAGGAGGAGGGTCGTCAACTCTCAGAGGGAGCTCAAGAGATTGGTGGAGAAGGAGATGCTCTCGAAACACAAGTTCAAGGTGGGCGAGAGACGGCTTAGACAGATCGCTCTTCACTCGGACCTGGTGGACGTTGAGATACACTGCAGGGAAAGCCCGGAGAAGAGGCATCTCTCCAAATGCCCCGTATGCGACACGAAACTGAAGAAGGTCAAGAATCTCACGGTATTCGGCGGGACGGTAACGCTCGGCTTCAAGTGCTCCAAATGCGCGTACTGGAGCGGGTTGAAACGGAGAATCCCGATGCTCTATATTTTCACGAGGAGATAGATTGGACGTATTTCTGGGGAACGGGATACATGTAAGGGACGGTATCAAGGAGGTCGTCCTCGATCCGAAAAGGCCCACGCCAGCGGCAATAGTTAGCCACGCACATCTCGACCATCTGATTCAGGGCGCATTGATGACTCCGGAGACGATGGAGATTATGAAGGTCAGAACTGGTCTGTCAGAGGGTACTGTCCTGGGATATGGGGAAGAAATGGACTTCAACGGTTTCACCGTATCATTCCGGGAAGCTGGCCATGTGTTCGGATCTGCGATGATCAGGATTAACGATGTCCTCTACACCGGTGACGTGAATCCCGAAGGGGGTCTCACATGCGGGAAAGCCGAAGGCGAGAATTGCGACATACTCATCATCGAGGCAACTTACGGAAAACCATCGTTTCGTTTCCCTCCCAAACAGGAGATAGAGAACGATCTATTGAGCTGGGTCGAGACGCAATTGGAGGAGACGGCGGTAGCTATCGGCGCGTATGAGTTCGGAAAAACCCAGGAGCTCATCGCCCTTATGAACAGGCTGGACCATGGTGTGGTTGTTACGGACAAGATCGCCGACATCGCGGATGTCTATCGCGCGAGCGGAATCCCGCTTGAATACAAGAGGTTTGACGAACTCACGGACCAGGAGAGGAAGGAGCCACATGTGTTCATTGTCACCAAAAGGAGACTGAAGAGGCCCGTCAGCGGTGAGATGGTGGAGTTCAAGGAAGGCGGTGGAAAGGCGTGCTATGTGTCTGGTTGGTGTGGGATCTACAATTATACTGGAAGTTATGACATCGATGCTCAGTTCCCATTCAGCGACCACGCTGATTTCGACGCCCTAATGGGCTTCGTAGAGGATTGTTCACCGAACGTGGTCTACACCTGCCACGGCTCTCCAAGGGAACTTGCTGCTGAGATCAGGGACACGTTGGGTATCAGGGCCGAACCGGTGAAGAAGCTTTGAGATGGTCATTATGAAGTCTGGTGAGGACAAGAGCTTGATCGTTGCCAAGCTGGAGGACGGTGAAGATCTTTTTGAATCGCTTGGAGCCATCGTTGAGGAGTATGATATCGAGAGTGGACTGGTTCTGACTGGAATCGGCATGTTGCGCAACTTCGTGCTGGGATATTTCGACGGGGAGGTGTATCGGAAGAAGGAGTTCAAGAGCGCCTGCGAACTCGTATCTCTTCAAGGAAGCATCACGACCGAGAAGGAAACCGTGATCCATCTGCACGCCTCACTTGCGGATGAAAACAACAATGTCATCGGCGGACATCTGTTTCAGGCGGAAG
>JAZGCT010000231.1:0-2348 GCA_036477085.1 Thermoplasmata archaeon
CCTGGAGCGGGTCATAGGTGCGCCTATAGACATAGAGTTCGCCTTCGATCAAAGATACGGAAACGGCGATGAAGGAGATGGCGGGTTCTATCTCGTCCAAGTCAGACCTCTGGGCAGAAGGGCCGAACACAAACCGGTGACAATACCTTCGGGCGTTCCAGAAGAAAAGGTACTTCTCAGGAGCAAGAGCGTCCTGGGCAATGGAGTTCTCAAGGGAATATCCAGCATCGTCTGGGTGCCTCACAGGAAATACGATTTTACCAAGGGATATGAGATCGCTAGGGAGGTCGGCAGAATCAACGACATGTTCGAGGGAATGGTGTACATCCTGGTAGGTCCGGGACGCTGGGCGACCACCAATCCAGAACTCGGAATACCCGTCAGCTACAGTGAGATATCCAACGCGGGGGTCGTGGTGGAGCTTTCACACGAGAGGTTCTCTCCGGAACTATCGTACGGGACTCACTTCTTCGCGGATATGGAGGCCAGCAACATGCTGTACATCCCTCTCTTCTTGGAGAAAGGCGATTACCTGAACGAGGAGTTCTTGGATGGGAGAGAGAGCAAAGTGGAATCCAAATGGGTCAAGGTGATAGAGGTTCCCCAAGGGCTCAATGTATATGTTGACGGGGAGTCCAGGACAGGATTCATCCACTTCTGAGGTGACACCTGGCAGAAAGGTTTAACTTCTCTTCGGCCAATATATTCCACAGACAAGTCAAACCGTAGAAACGAAGGATGGGTACATTCTAGTTTTCGAGGGGGGAATCGTGAAGAACAGGACGGGCGCCCAGGAGAGCAGATCCAAGAAGCTCCAACGACAACGCGTGTTCGGGAATTGGGTCCACGACAGGCTGCTCTTTGTGTGGCTGTTCGTACTGTCCTTCGTTGTGCTGGACAGTTTCTTCACATATCTCGGAATGAACTACTTGGGCGTCGGCGAGAAGAACGTATTTGTGGTAATGATATTCGGGTTGGCCAACGGCTGGCTGATATGGCTCGTGCTGAAGGTGGTAATAGCCTTCCTGGGTACTCTCCTGTTCTTCCTCGTCTACTATTCCGTTTCCACGAGCGCTATGTCAAAGAAGGAGAAGGAAGGGGTTCTGCTATTCGAGCTCTGTGGCTGGGTCTATCTTGTTTCCTTGAACATGTTCTCCGTTCTGGCCTGGTCAGGCACTGTCCTTGGCAGACTTGGGTCCTCAATCTCTTAAGAGGGACCTTGAAATGACCATTCTCTGCATCTCGCTGGTCCCTTCGTAGATCTCGGTGACTTTCGCATCCCTGTAGAAGCGTTCAACGGGGTATTCCTTGACGTATCCATATCCTCCGAAGACCTGAATGGCCTCTCTCGTCGCCTTCATTGCTATGTCGGAGGCATAGAGCTTCGCCATCGCCGCTTCGAGTGAGTACCTTCCTCCCTGTTGTTTGGTGTATGCCGCTTTCTGTACCAACAGACGTGCTGCGTCTATCTCTGTTGCCATGTTGGCTAGCTTCCACTGGATCGCCTGGAAGTTGGATATGGGCTGTCCGAACTGCTCCCTTTCCTTGGAGTATCTTATCGATTCATCCAGCGCCCCTTGTGCTATCCCCACCGCCTGCGAGGCTATCCCGATCCTCCCTCCGTCCAGTGCTCCCAGTGCGATGCTCAGTCCTTTTTCCTCAGGTCCTAGCAAATTCTCTTTTGGAAGTCTGCAATCCTCAAATGAGATTTCTATGGTGTCGCATGCCCTTATGCCCAGTTTGTCCTCTTTCTTCCCCTTCGTGAAGCCAGTGGTCCCGTCCTTGACCAGGAATGTGCTGATACCCTTGGTGCCCTTCGAAGGATCGGTCAACGCGAAGAACAGTACGACATCCGCCACCTGCCCGTTAGAGACGAAGTTCTTCATCCCATTGATGACATATTCATCCCCGTCCAGAACAGCCGTGGTCTTCAGACCCCCAGCATCAGAACCCGACCCCGGTTCGGTCAGTGAGAATGCCCCCACGCCCCGCTTCGCTATCGGCATCAAGAACTCCTGCTTCTGTTCCTCCGTTCCCCATTTCAGCAAGGGGTCACAGACGAGAGAGTTGTTCACGGATACGACGGTTCCGAACGATGCGTCCACCCTCGAAAGCTCCTCTACAGCGATCGTGTAGCTGATTTGGTCCGTCCCCGCTCCACCGTATTCAGGTGGGATGGCCATACCCATGATGCCAAGTTCTCCTAGCTTCCTTGCTAACTCGATGGGATAGCTGCTCTTCTCGTCGTTCTCCCTCGCAATCGGAGCCAGTTCTTTCTCCGCAAAATCACGGACCATCTTCCGAATCATTTCCTGTTCTTCAGTCGGTTTGAAATCCATACAACCCCC
>JAZGCT010000232.1:0-3803 GCA_036477085.1 Thermoplasmata archaeon
AAGGAGGCCGAGGAGCTCCTCAGCGAACTCATGTCTGAAGATGAGAAGAAGATGGAAGAGGGCCTCATCGAACCCGAAGAGGAGCTAGTGGAAGCCGAAGGCGAGGTCCCATCAGAAGATGAGACCCCTCCAGAGGGGGAAGAGGCCGAAGCAGGGGTGCCCGTATCCGAGGACGAGGAAGCAGCGATTCTCCAGGAACTGATGGCCCAGGAGGCACTGGACCTGGAGGAACAGATCGTCGATGGAGATGAACTGGGGATCGAGGAGGAGATAGCCGCCGAGAAGGAGGCCGAGCTCGAGGAAGAACCCATTGTCATTGAGGAGCCAGAGCCGGAGGAAGAGCCCGAGACCGTGGAAGAAGAGACTCATGAGGAGACAGGTCAAGAGATTCCAGAGGTTGGGGACGGAGGTCCCGAAGATGTTCCCGAACCTGTCGAGGTCGAAGCTCCCGAAGAGGAAAGCGAGCCAGAGCTCGGCGAGATAGATCTGGAGATTGACGATTTCTTCGAGAAACTGGAGTCCATCGAGATAGAGAAGACCATGGAGGAAGCCCGCCTGGCACCCGAGCCCGAGCTCGTGGCCGAGGTCGAGCTGGACGGAGAGCCCGAACGCAGAGAGCTGCCCAGAATAGAGGCCCAGATCGATTCAGGAGAGCTCATACGGAGGGGCAAGGCCAAGGAAAGGGCCAGAAGGGTCTCATGGGCGGCAAAGAGCCAGGGTCCGCCCAAGTGGCGCGAATACGGAGCCTTCGCGGCAGTGATATCTACCGGGATTGAATATGTGGCATTGCAGTTCCGACCGCCATTCTACGAGTGGATCGTTATCTTCCTGTTCGCTATTCTCTTCGCCATCGGCATTTCATTCGTTGTCCTGAGCTTCGGGAGCATTCCCAAGAGGCTTGGAAGGAACTCTCTGCTCCTGTGGTTGGGAGCCGTTCTCGTCATTCTTGTACCCATTCTTCACTTCGTAGAGGTCACATCAGGGCTGCCCTGGATTGACTACGGTCTATTGATCGGCGGTCTGGCCGCGACCATGTTCGGGATTTTGCTGATGGGACGGGGCATTCAGACTCACATGATTTGGGCTGCAGGGTCCATGATGATTTTCTTCGCTGGCTTCCCCCTTGCATTCCCTCTGGGTAGCTGGCCGCCCAGTCCTGCCATCGAGATCTCGGTTTTCGTTCTGGGTTCCGGCCTGATCATAACAAGTTTCGGATTCATCATCTACGAAAAGTGGCTGAAGGTCGTCATAGACACCCAGATCCTCTACGGTGACCAGAGCATGAGGCGCAAGAGGCCGGCCGAATCCCTCGGGAACTATGATGCGGCGATAAGGGCCACTGGCTCGCTGTTAGGCACACAAGACGTCCCTTCGAACTCGGATCTACCGTGGTACAGCAAGGGTGCGGCGCTCACCATCCTGGGTAGGTACGACGAAGCTCTGGAGTGCATTGATGCCGCCTTGAAGATAAATCCGGAGAACGAGATCGCCTGGGTCAACCGCGGGACAGCCCTCTCCAGACTGGGAAAGCACAAGGAGGCCCTCAAGTCGTTCAACGAGGCCATCAAGCAGAATCCTTCATACGAGGTCGCCTGGAACAACAAGGGGAACACTCTCGCACGCCTGAAGAGGTTCGACGAGGCCCTCAAATCGTACGACATGGCCATAGAGATCGACGAGATGTATCGAGAGGCATGGGTGAACAAGGGATATATCCTGGCGAAGATGGGGAGGTACGCGGACGCGGCCAGGTGTGCCGACTTCGTTGCCAGGTTCTCGGCTGCAAGATGATATTTCTGGTCTGGCCAGCCAAATATTGAGGTTCGCTCCAATCTTTATTTATACACTGTAGACCAATTTTGCGACTAGTGGGTAGAAGAGGGGTTCATTTGAAGCATGGAAGACCTCGTGAAACGCATCGTGGGCTAGCTTTGGTTTTGCCGTTTGTGATGGCACTGTCCTTTTTCGTATCGCTTGCGTCCATGCTCTATTTATCTGATACGGTCCAGGCACAGGGTGTTGACTTTATCGTGATAACGGACGCTCCTGATGGGAACGCGATCAACAATATGACCTACATCATAGGGCAGAAAGACACCTACTATTGCTCTGGATACAACTTCACACAGGGGTACATGGGCCTTCAGTTCTGTACTTGGTACAGCGAGAATTGGCAAGTGATTGTTGTGTCTCCTTATAACAACACAAACCTCACTGTTGTGGATCCTGTTGGCGCCGGAACAACCAGGGTCTACGCAACTCATAACGATGGCGATCCGGGAGGACCACTGGTCGACTACACTGGTCAGTTGACCGTCATGGCCGAAGGGGTCGACTACATAGTCGTCATGCATTTCTCTGAAGGCAGCACTGGCGGACTTGGATGGGTAGGCGACGTTACCTATCATCTGGGTGACTGGGATTACTTCTATGCTTATGCATACAACAACACGACCGGACAGATCGGTCAGGTCAAATCAAACTGGACGACGACTGACTCAGTAGTATGCGGCATCACTACTCCTGGCGAATCCACGTACTTCACCGCAAAGAGCCTGGGCACTTGCACCGTCACCGCCGAGTATCAAGGCATCAGCAACGTGACCGGGACTATCACTGTGACTCACAAACTGGACTATATCGCAATCACCGATTCTCCCAATGGCACTCCGATAGGTGACAAGGAATACAATCTGGGACAGAATGATACCTTCTACTGCTCTGGATATAACTACACCCAAGGCTACATGGGCCTGGAGAACAGCTACTGGAACAGCAAGAATACAACGGTAGGAGATATCGATCCTCGACAGGGCAAAAGCACACTCTTCACGGCCAAGGGGTTCGGTACGACTATTGTGACGGCAAACGGGTATCAGCCAGGTCAGAACTTCACCCTGAACACGACAGGAATACTCAATATCGTCGCAGATAATGTCGACTACATAGTGATTGTGGATTCTCCCATTACCGGCAAATGGGTCGGCGACACGACATACAACATCGGGGATGACGACACATTCTATGCGATGGCATACAATAACTCCCAGGGACTCCTTGGACTGATTCCTGCCAACTGGACCACAACCAACTCAACCGTTTGTAGCATTACCGCCCTCGGCACCGAGACCGACTTCCTTGCGCTCAGACACGGCACCTGCAGGGTCAAGGCGGAATACAAGGCGATTTACTTCAACTGGACCGGAACGCTCAATGTGACCAAGGGCGGGATGATTACTGTTGATGATGATCTGCCTGCTGACTACAAGACCATACAAGAAGCGATTGACGCGGCCAATCCTGGGGACACGATATTCGTGTATGCAGGAACCTATCCAGAACATGTGATTGTCAACAAGACGGTCACTCTGAAGGGAGAGGATGAGGAAAAGGTGATAGTTACTGGCGGAGGCACCGGAAAGGTCTTCAGCGTCACTGCGAACGGCGTTTCCATCTTCCATTTCACAATAAGGGATGCCAAGTACGCGGTCCACGCCTACATGACCGATCGACTCGTCATGGATTACAATATTGTGACCAACTACACAACAGGCCTGTATTTCTACAAGACAACTGACTCTTGGGTGACCTACAACGACATTTCCTATGGCGAGTACGGAATCGAGGCGTACTTTGTGTACGACGACGCCTTCAGGTACAACGACATCTCATACAACACGAAGTATGGAGCCAAGGGTTACGACGTCCAGCTCAAGAACTGCTTCAATTGGAACTACTTCTTCAAGAACAAGGTCGGTTATTGGTATGACCCCGACGAGCCTCTGGACACGCTGGAGTTCGAC
>JAZGCT010000233.1:0-3275 GCA_036477085.1 Thermoplasmata archaeon
TCAACGCGAACGGTGAGGACATACCTGAGAGCTCCCAGAAACTGTATCTCGGGGACGCGAGGAGAATGGATCTGGTTGACAACGAATCAATCGATCTCGCACTCATCCATCCGCCCCAGCCGGATTACATAGGAAACGTGAACGGAAAGAACTCGGCTGACCTGTCATTCGTCTCGAGCTTTGATGAATACTGCGCCGAGCTCAAACGCGTGGCCGCGGAAGTGTTCAGAACGTTAAAGCCAGAGAAGTACTGCGCGATATTCGTCGGGGACACGAGGAGGCACAAGCACTTCGTACCCATATCCCACAGGGTCCTGCAGGACTTCCTGGACGTGGGGTTCGTGCTCAAGGAGGATGTCATCAAGAAGCAGTGGAACTGCTCTCAATCAGGATTCTGGGCAAGAAGGTCGAAGAGGGATAACTTCCTTCTAATATCGCACAAGCATCTGTTCATCTTCCGGAAACCAGACAGTGAAGAGGACCTGAGCAAACTCGGGAACAGCATGAAGTGGTGGTAGTCTAGAAGCCTTCCCAGTGGACCCGTTCGGGCATGAATTCGTCATCCTGGTGTGGTGATTTATCCTGGGCCGGGAAACCTAAGGCGATCATACAGAGCACCCTTATTGAAGAAGGGATTCCCAAAACCTCCCTGACATAGTCCTCACCAGACTGCTCTTCGGAGTGAACAGTATCCCTAATCTGGATCCAGCAGCTCCCAAGTCCCAGGTCAGTGGCCGTCAGCTGTAACAGTGTCGCAGCTATGCTGCTGTCCTCTATCCATCGACCGGCAATCTCGGAATCCGAACACACAGCGATCACCATCGCTGCACTTGATGCAAAACTGGAGCTTCCATCCCTGGCTTTGGACAGTTTCTCTATCAACCCTTTTTCGGACACGAGCACGAAGTGCCACGGTCTTCGGTTCGAAGAAGAAGGGGAGAAGAATGCCGCAGTGAGTATGTCCCGAATTGTCTCCTTAGGAATATCCTCGTATTCGAACTTTCGAATCGATCTCCTTTTCCGAATCGTCTCAAGAACGGAACTGGTCATGTATCCACCTTACGTGAAAGATGACTTCTTATTAATATCGGTTACCCCAATAAAGGAGCAGAATGTACGATCCTATCAAACGAACGAGATCGCTGGAGAAGATTGCATATCTGGGAAGGCGCAGGAGGTATTACCGATTCCGCGGAGCCAAATGGTACGGAGGGATAGCGACCGGTGATGTGGCCGTGTGCAACCTGAGGTGCGTTTTCTGCTGGGCCGGGGATTCCATCATGGACAGGCCTCAGGATGTGGGAAAGTACCATTCACCTGTGGATGCTTTCTCAAGGCTTGACAAGATCGCCAGTAAGGGAGGCTATTCACAACTTCGTTTGAGCGGACAGGAACCGACGATTGGAAGGGAGCATTTGCTCGAGCTCCTGGGGTTGGTGGAGAAGTCGCCCTACAGATTCATTCTTGAGACAAACGGAATACTTCTCGGTTCCGAGCCGACCTATGCTTCTGCCCTCTCAGTGTTTCGAAAACTGCATGTTAGAGTGTCCTTGAAGGGGACGTGTGAAGAGGAATTCAATTCAATGACCGGTGCAGAGCCAGAGTCGTTCAAGCTGCAGCTTGCAGCGCTGTCGAAACTCAAGGACGCAAAGGTCAGCTGCCATCCGGCAGTCATGGTCTCCTTCTCAACCAAAGAGAACTTCGCAACACTTTCTGATAGGTTGGATGAGATAGACAGAAGCCTTTTCCGGCAGTTGGAGATCGAGGAACTGATCGCTTACCCACATGTAATGAAGAGATTGGAAACGGCCGGAATCACTACAGGGACATCACACCCTCCGCACGATGTTCCGAACGACCTTGTGTGAACCCGACAATGCAACGTTCCAAACGGCGTAAACAGAACTTGTTCACTTCAGAGCACGACTATTCGACCAGCTTCCTGGCGAACGTGAGATAACCCGTGTGCCCCAACATCTCGAAGCTCGGCCTTGATCCTCTATCTCCCACTTCCATCCCTCTCTCAAGGATCTCGATGGACCTTATGCCGATGAAAGGCAGCCTCCTCAACTCTCTTACGGCTTTCTCCATTTGATTCACGGTCGGAACATATACGGCCAGATGACCAGAAGGCTTCAGAGATTCATGCACCTGGCCCAAAATACCCCATGGGTTGGGGATGTCCGCGACAACACAATCGAGGTCCTTCTCCCCGATCCCATCAAGGGCGTCCTGGACCTTGACTTCCGCCACTCCATCCATTCCTGCCCTCTTTATGTTCTCGGCCACCAGCTGGGCGAAATCCTTCCTCTTCTCGTAGCTCACAACCCTACCTTCAGGAGCGACAAAATGGGCCAGGACTATTGTCATTGCACCAGAACCAGCACCTATCTCCAGTATCCTATCACCGGATTTGACATCGCAGTTGAAGACTATGGATGCGCTGTCCTTGGGAGTTATGATCTGGGCTTTCCTTTCTATGGTGTCAACTAGATCCAACACGGACGGCCTCAAAACTATGTACCTCTTCCCGGCGATCTCCACCCACTTCCCTTCCGGGTCCTTGGGGAGCTTGGAGAAGTCGACCACACCCAGACCAGGCACTTTCTCCGGACCTTCGCCACAAGGAATAAGTCTCTTCCTTCCTTTCTCATCTACCAGTACAATCCTGTCCATCTAGAGTTTGGGATGATACTGCGATTTAAAAGGGTTTCTAAAAATGGAAAGATGGGTGGGTACTAGAACCCACCTGGTACGGGCAATGTCCTTCCGGATGTGCCCGAGACGTGCACCCAATATCCTTTGCCTGGTTGCAGGTAGATCGGTCCCGGCAACTTCCCTAGGTCCTTAAGGAAATACGGGGATCTTAGACCATCAAAGCCTTCGACCGCATCAATACCAAGAGTCGGGTCGTTCAGCAGGTCGTCAACAGTCAGGCCTGTGGAGTCGAGCGATGGATATCCAATCAGGTTCCAGCCGGGTTCCAGAGGTATCTCAGTCACGTATGTCAAGTTGCCAGTGATGTGAATGCTCGCCGAGGCATCGGTGATGTATATCCATATGCCCATGGTCTTGTCCACGTCCGTCAGTGAGTTGGCAGGCTTCAAGGTGTTCCAAGAAAGCCACTTACCCGCAACGGCATCGTACACCCTCAGGTCGTCGTACATTCCAGCTATATCCTGGAAGACGGAACTGAAAGCTGTATTGGAAACGGTCAAGGGTATGGATATCAGCTGCCAACCAGTGGCCGTGAAGTTGATCCAGAACTCCCTGTA
>JAZGCT010000234.1:0-2505 GCA_036477085.1 Thermoplasmata archaeon
TCCCCGCCCTCGGTGTAAACGTAAGTCGAATCGTTGTACTCGCCTGCGAACACTCTCCACGCCACCTCCCTTATCATGTGAGGCCCTCCAGATCGTCAAGCATCTCCCTCGCCTCCTTTTCCACCTCTATCTTCAGTATTTCTGCGGCATTGACAATCATCATGATGCCGAAGTCGTCCCTGGTGACGTTTCCCTGTACCTCTATGGGCTGGGCTATGAGCATGTCCGCCAGGTCGTCCCTCACCACCTCGTGGGTCATTGCCTCCTTGGCCATGTCTATGCACATGTCCATGGACTTGTTGAGGAACTTCTCCGTCAGCTCCCTGCCGAATATGGCCGTGATCGCTCCGCTACCGTCGTCGATGACCGCCTTTATCCTGAGGTCGGCCTCGCCTTCCACTTCCCCGTGGATCCTGCACGCGTTCTTTCTGAGGACCCGCCTGCATTCAGGACATCTGTAGATCAACCCGCTTCCTTCCTTCACGTCAACGAGAATGCCTCTCACGGTCGCATCCACCGCGCCGCCTCTCTCGATAAGGTCCTCTATCCAGATCCTCGGCGATGTCTTCAGGTCATCCATGGACGGGAAGTCCTCGTCAACTATGCTGACATCCGCCCTCTCGTCGAAGTTCAACTGAGGGATGCCTCTCCAGGTACGTACGTAGCCGCCTTCGATCTTGATCACGTCGCCTTCCTTCAGTCCGAAGTCCTTCCATGCCGTGAACTGGGCCTTGCCCGTTTCGTCGGCCATCACCCCGGAGTAGACCATCTTCTTGTCGCCCTCGACCATGACCTCCCTCTCCTCCAGGGAGAGGATCCTCACCGTGATCGAAACGCCTCCGAACCCTTCCCTGAGGTCGGCGGCCTTCGCGGGTCTCACAGTGGCTGGCCCGGGTGTGAACGGAGGAACCGCCTCCGGGCTCTCGGGGCTGATGGTGGTCCTGTTGCCGAAGTTGATCTGCACCTGTCCCCTGTACTCCTTGGTGTATGCGTTCTCCACGCGGATGGTGTCCCCCTTCTCCATCTCGAGGTTCTCCACCTCCCACGCGGTGAACGGAACGGTCGCCGTATCGTCTCCGAGGATGCCGTAGAGAATGTTCTTGGCATTCCCGCTCACTTGTATCTCTTTGGGATTCACGGATACAACTCTTGCAAGAAGGCTTACGCTCGGCTCGTTGGGAGCAAGTTCTGCGAGCTTCTTCTGCACCCCCACCTGCAGGCCGGACGGGTTCCCCCCGTATTTCCTTACAATACTTCTCTTGGCAGAGTCCAGAGGTACTCTGTACACGTTCAGGTAGTTCTCCAGTTCACCAGCGATCTGGTCTTCACTCACTTTGTCGTCAAGCGCCCTTTTTATGTCTTCTACATGGGGCGCGATTTGTTCGCGGTCCATTGAATTACTCTCCTTTAGGGAGGCTTTCTGTTCTTATTTGGGCCTCCGAGGGGGAATCGTTTGTCAAGCTTATATAGCTTAGGAGGAGGTGGGTGAAAGTGTTTGCATCGGGGTGTTGAACCTCTTCCTTGGCATGAGATCATGTGTACCATTAGGAACGAAGCGTTAAGTATCATCTTCGGTTGCCCCTCCGATGTCAAGAGGAACTCAATTGGGAGAATCTAGGGTAATTTCGGTGCGGCTATCAGATTCACTTATCGCGGAACTGGGGTCCTTGGCCAAGGAGGCATACAAGAACCGGAGCATTGTGATTCGGGAATTGCTGGTCGAAGCTCTTCATAACCGCAAGCGGGATTTCTGTATTACATTGTAACACTAGAGAGGAATTCCCCCCCAGGAGCCATTTCCAGAATCGTATTACATTGTCTTACAGAAAGATGACCTTCTTACTTTTCTCCGGACTCCCGTATTACATTGTAATACAGGCGTCAAAGCATACTTGAAGACATCTCTGCCTATGACACATCTTAAGGTTCGCAGTTCATTTCAAAGTGAATGTCGAATCCGGAGCCGAACTTCTTCGACGGCATCGCCGCCATCTACGACGGGACCAGGGGAATCCCAGAACCGCATTTCTCTAGACTCATGGAAAGGATGGAGTCATATCTGGACGATCAAGAGAGAACACTGGACATCGGCGTTGGAACCGGACGCTTCTCCAGGCCGCTTCAATCCCATGGATTTGACACGGTCGGCATCGACATTTCCAGAGAGATGGTGAGGATCGGGATATCCAAAGGTCTGCGCGACGTTCTCTACGCGAACGCCTGCTCTCTTCCGTTCAAGGACAACTCATTCCACTCCACATTATCGGTGCACCTGCTCCATCTCATCCCCGACTGGTTGTGCGCACGGCAAGAGGCAATCAGGGTCACAAGGGAGAACTTCATCACAGTCAAGCGAGTCTGGCTCAATGACGAGACTCCCTACAAGCTCTATGGTGAACTAACCTCGAAGAACGGAAAACTGAGAAAGGCCTTGGGTATGAGCGAGAAGGATTTCCCAGAAAAAGTCAAACCTTCTTCGCAGGACTACATCGGTTCAAGAATGGA
>JAZGCT010000235.1:0-2168 GCA_036477085.1 Thermoplasmata archaeon
TCCAAGCCAGCGGTTACCTTCATTCGTTACAGCGGGAACCACCTCTGCGAGGACCATTTCTTCGAGTTCTTCGACAAGAGGGTCAAGAAGGAGATGAGGAAGCAGTGCGAGTTCAAGGCGGATACGAAGATCGCGGTCGCTTTGTCCGGCGGGAAGGACAGTATCGTTGCCACCTGGGTTCTGGATGAGCTGATCTCAAAAAGAAGGGACATGGAGCTACATGCTATCACGGTGGATGAAGGGATAGACGGCTACCGTCCAGAGAGCCTGAGGATTGCCAGGGATTTCTGTGAGAAGAGAAGGATCCCTCATCATGTTGTTGCATTCAAGGAACTGGTCGGATGGACCATGGACGAGATAGCGAAGAACGATCCGGGGACAATACCTTGCACCTACTGTGGTGTCTTCAGAAGAAAAGCGCTGAACTCAAAGGCAAAGGAGATCAGGGCGGACTATCTTGCCACCGGTCTGAACTTGGATGACACAACTCAGTCTGTTTTGATGAACTTCGCCAGGGGTGACGTAGAGAAGCTTGCCAGAATGGGTCCGCATACTAGGGTTCAGAAGGGGTTGATACGACGAATCCAGCCATTAAGGGCCATACCGGAAAAGGAGGTCTACATCTTTTCCATGCTCAATGGAATGGACATCCACAATGCCGAGTGCCCTTACGCAGAAAGAGCCTTCAGGGGCAAGTTCAGGGACATCCTGTACGACTTGGAGAGATCATCGCCGGGAACCAAACACGGAATCCTCAGCACGTACGATGCCATCCAGCCAGCACTTCAGAACATGTACCCGCGGGCAGACCTTGGAAGCTGTAAGAACTGCGGAGAGCCAACTCTATCCGAAATATGCAAATCCTGTGCTCTTCTCGGAAAACTGGAAAGCCTCAGAACTGCCCCTTGATGATGGTCTGTGCCCTTGCTGGACCGACCGACACGATACTCACCGGAACCTCCAGCTCCTGTTCTATGAAATCGAGATACGTCTTCACGTCTTCTGGAAGCAAGTCATAACCCATCTGGGCGGCCTCAGTCCACCCTTCATCAGTCTTTTCATCCCAACCGTCGAACTCCTTGTAGACGGGCTTGCACTGGGACAGTATCCTCATGTTGGCCGGGAAGTCCCTGATGATGCCCCCCTCGTATTCGTACTCGGTGCAGACCCTGATCTTCTCCATGCCCCCCAGGACGTCTATCTTGGTCACTGCGAGGGACGTTAGTGCATTGATCCTGGCCGAATGACCGACCATCACCAAATCCAACCAGCCGCACCGTCTTGGTCTTCCCGTCGTGGTGCCGAACTCTCTTCCCTTCTCCCTCATTCTCTCTCCGGTCTCATCATCCAGCTCTGTCGGGAAGGGTCCTGTTCCAACTCTAGAGGTGTAGGCCTTCGTGACTCCAACTACTTTCTGTATCTTGCCAGGTCCCACACCTGCACCTGTAAGCGCCGCCCCTGCAACGCAGTTGGACGATGTTCCGAACGGGTAGATGCCGAAATCGATGCACAAATGGGTACCTTGAGCGCCCTCGAAGAGGACCTCTTCATCGCTCTTCAACGCACCGTTGATGAGGACCGAAGCGTCCACCACGTAGTCCCTGATCTGCCTGCCGTATCCAGCATATTCTTTCCAGATGGCTTCAGCGTCCAGTTGCTCCGTACCGCCAAACGCCTGGATGATCTTCTGCTTCATGGGGACGATGCTGGTCAACTTGGCCTTGAGAACCTCTTCATCTATGAGATCGACTATCCTTATTCCCCATCTCGCGACCTTGTCCGTGTAACACGGACCGATACCTCTCATGGTCGTACCGGCGGCCATCTTCCCCTTCGCCTGCTCCTCCAATCCGTCTATGATCTTGTGATATGGCATTATGACCTGGGCCCTGTCGCTTATCCTGAGATTGTCCACCTTGAAACCCCTCTCCTCGAGGTCGTTGACCTCCTGCAGCAGGACTATCGGGTCCACGACGAGACCGTTTCCGATCACCGCGAGCTTCTCGGGCCTCAGAATACCGCTCGGCAGCAGATGGAACTTGTAGACCTCCTCTCCTATCTTCACCGTGTGGCCGACGTTGTTGCCACCCTGGAATCTGACGACCATACTGGCGGATTCCGCACAATAATCGGTTATCTTCCCCTTCCCCTCGTCCCCGAACTGGGTA
>JAZGCT010000236.1:0-8837 GCA_036477085.1 Thermoplasmata archaeon
TCCTTTTGAACCCACGGACTCCTTCGAGACAGAATGTTCCATCTGGATATCTCCAGATCTTAAGTCCTGCGCCTTTGGCCGGAAGAACCCAATGCATGGCTTCGTCCTTTGGCCGTGCTTGGCTACCCCCGCATCAAGCCCAATTCTCCCCGATTTTATAATTCTTTTTAAATTAGGGTATGCCCAGTCTGGTGAGTAAGTACTTGCACTCGCTCGGTCTTGCCACCTTCTTCACCACCAGTCGGAACAGGTTGTTCGCGCCAGCCACGCCCAAGACCTTCCTCATCCTGGCCATCGCCTCTTCGAGTCCTTCGATGCTCTTCGAGTCCCTTATCTGAGTAATATTCATCTTCTCGGAGATCTGCTTTCCGAAAGTCATCCTCGTCGTCTTCTGCAGTTTATCGAGGACGGCTTCGACCGTTTTTCCACCAACGCTGAGCTGCTTGTGGATATAGATGCCCCTTGATGCCCTATCGATCGACCCTCTGGAAACCAGCCGGCTCGCAATGCTTGCCACCATCTTCTTGTCCATCTTCAGGTCAGCGGCGATAGTCTCGATCGGGACCTCCTCATTGCCTCTGGAGACGAGGTATTCCATTATTCTGCGGGTTTTGGATGTTTGTAGGGGAAAGTCACTCACCACCCATTAGCGAGACGACGGACGAAGTGAATGGTTCTTCAGGGATCTTGAAGGCCCCCTTCTTCCTGGAGACCCGGATGGTTATCTCTGCTTCCCTTCTCCCAGAGAGATCGATAGATGGATTCAACCTGTCCTCAGTGAGCTTCTTGAGAAGGAACCGCCTGAAATTGCGTATCCGCTTCCTCATGGCCCTCTCCATGTTCTTCAGTTTATCTGAGGGGAAGTACCTTTTGTGCCTGCCATCAACAATCGTTATGATCAACCCAAGCCTCTCCAGTAGCGAGATGTATCCTCTGACCGATTGCGTGCTCACCCCCATCGCCTTGGCGATCTCGCCCTGTGCGGAGCCCTGATTCTCCAAGACATACAGGAATGTCAGGCCGACCTTATCCCGGTTCACCGCTTCCAGTATGTCGACCATATCCCCCTCTGGTATCATCATGGTCGGATAGTATACCTTCTTGTTCAGGACGATCGAGGAACTGACGTATCCTCCATCGGTAAGCTTGTCGAGGTGCCACTTGACGGTCGGAGAGCTCATCTTCAGCTCACTGGCGACCTTCCTCATGTTGCAGCAAGGGTGGAATATCAGGAACTGGAATATCAACTGCCTGTTGGTGTTCATGAGAACGGATTCTTGCTTACCCTTTTTCTCCTCTCCTTCCCCGTATCCATCGCCCACAACCGATTTGAGCGCCTCCCCCAGCTTCTTAGGCATAGAAAGACCAACTAGCTATCATTGAGGCCGTATTCCTCAAGTATGAGATCGATAAGCTCCTCGGGCTTGATGTCCGAGAACTTTTCGCCCGCCAGAATCTCCGCCGTTCTCAGCAGGTTGGTCAGCGCCTTCCCGGACAGCCTGGGTGTATCGCCCTTTCCAGCTTTCTCGAGCCTCTTCTTCACGATGGAGTCCAGATGAGACTCCGAGACGGTTTCGGCCGCATTGTTCTCCTGCCTCCTGATGTAGAGACCCGCTCCCTTCATTATCCCGTATGGATGCCAGTACCTGCTGTGCTTGCTGCTCCTGCACTTGATTATCTTGAGTTCCCTCCTTTCCGGGTGTTCATGGCTAGCATACCGCAAATGGATAACGTTGTCGGCGAGGTAGATGGGAATTACCGATTCCGGACCACTGAGGTCTCCCAGCGTCCCATGCTCCTCCAGAGTGCAAAGAACTGTCCCTATCTTCCTGGTTTCCCTCAACAGGAATGAGACAAGCTCCCTCTGCTCGTACTTCTCCTTGACGGACCACAGCACCGGTGTGAGAGGATCTATGACGATTCGGGCCTTGTGTCCCGCCCAATCATCCACGAATTCGGCCAGCTCCTTCTGAATGAACTGTGAGAACTGCTTCCCTCCGGCATCGACGAAGACAAGCGCACCCTCATCCACGTAGTTCTCGACATCCTCCCAGCCCATGAGAAGGGCTTCCTTGATTATCTGATCGGGCGCCTCGTCCAGCGTGATGAATACAGCGTCCTCGTCCTCCTCTAGACCCCTTCTCAAGAACTGCGTGGCGAATGTTGTCTTGCCGGCACCTGAAGAACCGATGACGACCGTGGTGGTATGCTCGTTGACCCCCCCGTCCATAAGAGCGTTGAGCCCATAGACCCCGCTCTTTATCTTCTTCATCGCGGAAAGAATCGGACCATGTGAATTTAATTGTTTCGGAAGAATTGAATTCCAGCCAGGAAACGAAAGGATTTTATCAATAGAGTCAATCTCCAAATGGGGATTGAATAATCGAGTACGACACGATCGTTATAGGGTCTGGAGCGGGTATGAATGTCGCCTCCAAGGCTTCAAGAGATGGGGTGAAGGTCGCGGTCATTGACAGGGACCCCATAGGCGGTACGTGTCTCAACAGGGGGTGCATCCCCTCCAAAGTGATGATACACCCAGCCGACATAATCAAGACGGTCCAAGAGGCTGAGAAGATCGGTATCTACGCCACGATAGAGGGCATCGATTTCAATCGCCTCATGAAGAGGACATGGAAGATAGTCCTCGAGGACAGACATGCGATGGAGGAGGGCGTCAAGAGGGACCCCAACATGGATTTCTACAACCAGATCGCGGAGTTCGTCTCGGACTACACCCTGAAAGTGGGCACGAAAACGATTACCGCTCCCAAGATCGTGATTGCCTCGGGGGCCAGGCCGTCCATACCTCCGATAAAGGGCCTCGGAGAGGTCGGGTTCCTTACGAACAGGAACATCTTCGACATAAAGGAGCCCCCGGAGAGCCTCCTGATAGTGGGCGGTGGATACATCGCGGTGGAATTCGCTCATTTCTTCTCGAGCGCTGGAACGAAGGTGACGGTCATCGGTAGGAACCCTAAGCTGGTTCCCGAGGAAGAGCCACTGATATCCGAACTGTTGAAGCTCAGGTTGTCCAAATATGTCCGGATCTACACGCATCATGAAGTGACCTCTGCGAGCATGGAGGGTGATGAGAAGGCATTGATCGCCAAGAACCTGGCCGACGAAAAGCATTACAAGTTCAAGGGCAAGGAGATACTGGTGGCAGCCGGTCGCATGTCCAACTCTGACCTTCTAAAGCCGGAGAACACAGGAGTGATGACGGACGAGAAGGGCTGGATAAGAGTGGACAAGTACCTTATGACCACAAAACCGAACATCTATGCCCTGGGGGACGCGACCGGGAAGTACCAGTTCCGCCACACCGCGAACTACGAGTCCGAGGTGGTGTGGGCGAACCTGTTCAAGAACAGAAGGAAGATCGTTGATGAACATGCTGTCCCTCACGCGATATTTACACACCCCCAGATAGGCGCGGTCGGATTGAGAGAGGCCGAGGCGAAGGAGAATCATGAGATTTTGGTGGGCATCAAGAGATACATAGATACTGCAAAGGGATATGCCATGGGCGAGGAAGATGGTGTCGCAAAGGTGATCGTGGATGCCGGGAGCAAGCGGATACTTGGAGCGCACATAATAGGACCCGAGGCGGCCAATCTAGTGCAGCTGGTGGTTGATCTCATGAATGCAGAGCGCGGAGATTTCCTGCCACTAACCAGAACCCAGGTCATACACCCGGCCCTGAGCGAGGTCGTGATAGGCGCTTTCGCCAACTTGGCACCGGTGGGACCGCACCATCATCACCATTGATTTTTCCCAGAAGAATGGGCCCGCCGAGATTTGAACTCGAGTTACCAGCACCCCAAGCTGGAAGGATGCCAAACTACCCCACGGGCCCTTTGACGGACTAAGGTGTTATCGGGTAAAAAGATATTCGTCCAATATCCTGGACCGGACTAACCGTAGGGCATGACCTCATCGATAAGGTCTACATTGGACAGTATCATCCTTCGGCAACAGTACCTCTTCAATCCAAGTGAATCGAGGACCTGCTTTGGGTCTTCTCCTGCCTCAGACTTCTGCTGGAACTCCTCCCATGCCGAAGCGACCACCTTTCCACAAGTAAAACATCTGACCGGGATTATCATTCATTCACCTGTACGACTTCTGCCTCTTCTTTCTTGCGCCGCGTCCCATGGGTCTCTTGGGCATCTTCCTGCGCGGGTCATTCACCAGAAGGCTTCTGTCCCTCTGCCTGTACGCGGACTCCAGTTCCTTGAAGTCCGAACCTCGGGGCTTGTTCACCCTCAGATACTCGACCAGTCCTCTAGCTATTGCGGTCCTGCAGGCGTCGGCCTGACCCATGATGCCTCCGCCGGAGACGATGACATTGATATCCACCTTGTTCACCAATGATTTGTCCGCCAGGGCCAGCGGCTCGACGATCTTCAGTCTTGCCAGTTCGGGGTCCATGAGCTCCAGTGGTTTCTTGTTGACTCTGACCTTCCCAACTCCGCTCTTGACGGTCGCTCGAGCGATCGCCGATTTCCGTTTCCCGCTTGTGTTTATCGCCTTGGCCAATCTTACCACCTAGAACTTAGCTCCGAGCCTCTTGCAGAGCTCTGCGAGCTGGATGTAATGTGGGGTTCTGATCTCGCACGCCTTCTCTATCCTCTCGAGCTTCTCCTTCTCGAGTTCCGAAGGGACACCGACATACACCCTCAGCCTCTTAAATGCCGTCCTTCCTCTGGGCTTCTGGTAGGGGATCATCCCCCTTATGGTCCTTTTGAGGATGCGGTCTGGCCTCCTGGGGTAGAAAGGGCCCTTTCTCTGACTGCCGATCTTCATGATCGTCTGATATTCCTTGAAGATGCTATCCGAATCTCCAGTGATTATCGCCTGCTCCGAGTTGACGATGTGTATCGCCTCACCCCCGAGAAGCCTTTTCGCGACAAAACTAGATAGACGACCAAGCACATGTCCGCTAGCATCGATGACTGTCATCAATCTCATCCCATGATCCTGACATTGCTGCCGTCCGGCTTGGCCTTCATCAGTTCCTCGATGGCTATCACCTTTCCACCGGCACCCTTGATCTTCTTCTTGCCGGATTCGGAGGAATGAAAGGCTGCGACCGTCACAGGTATGTCAATGTTCCCAGCACCCAGGAGCTTCCCGGGCACCAGTATTATCTCCCTCTTCTTAGCATGCCTTGCGATCCTGCTTATGTTGACCTCGGCCCAGTTGTTGGAGGGTTTGGACAGCCTCTTGGCTACATCCTTCCAAATGTTGACCTTCTTCTTGTATGAGAGGGTCCTCAGATCCCCTACCAATCTCAAGAGGTTCTCGTTGATTTTCTTGGGCTTTTTCATCAGGAAATCCTCTGACCGCGTTATAAAGGAACATCGGATAATAAACGTTTGGGTTCTGGCAGGGGACTGAATATATCATCATTCCCCGTTGTCAACATCGAAAGATATTTATATGGGGCGCAAGTAATTATAATGTTCTTAATTTAAGGGAGGATGGAGAAGTTCAATGATTCGTTTTGGCCCTTCTGGCATCCCGCTTTCCTGTAAGGGTCGCACTCTCAAAGACGGGATAGAGGACGTACATCGTCTAGGCCTGACGGCCATGGAAGTACAGCTTGTGAGAGTCAACCTCGGTGAAAGGTATGCAAGGGAGGATGAGGTAGGCCTCTCGCCGAGGGAGATCGAGGGCGACATCATAGTGGAAATCAACAGGCGCGAGGGAAAGAAGGAAAAGGCCATTACCGACCTTGACTCCAAGATTGAGAAGGGAGATATCCTCTATATCCTCTCGTCCGGCCTGGCAAAGGACTATGCAGAATTATCGAGACTGGGCGAACTCGCAAGGGAACTTGACATCGAGCTGAGCCTGCACACGCCTTATTACATGGACCTGGCCGGCGGAGGGAACCTCATGGTGAGGAGCATGGACAGCCTCAAGTGGGGCGGACTGATGGCCCAACAGATGGGCGCCGAAGTGGTGGTGACCCACGCGGGCCTATACGGCGAACTCACACCCAGACAGACCATGAACAGGGTGGTCAAGAACCTCACTGAACTCAGGAACTGGTTCAGGAAAATGAAGATCACGGCAAAGATTGGGGTGGAGACCAGCGGAAGGCAGGAGGTCTTCGGGAGCTTCACGGAGGTCCTCACCCTATGCGAGAAGGTAAAAGGAGTCGTACCCGTTCTCAATTTCTCGCACATCCATTCCAGGGAGAACGGTTCGCTTAGAAAAAAGGAGGATTTCCAGAAGATACTGGATGAGGCCAAACCGTACACAAAGAAACACTATCACGCTCATTTCTCTGGTGTAGAGCACGAAGGCGGCAACGAACTGAGATACACGCCCATCAAGAGAGGCGACCTGAGGTTCGAGCCTATGGCCGAAGCGGTTTTGGACACCAACCTCGACATAACCATAATATCGAGCTCGCCCCTGCTGGAACATGACGCCATGTACATGAAGGTGATACTGGAAAGGGTTCTGTCCAGGAAGTTGGGCAAGACGTTGAAGAAGAACGAAGGGGCGAAGAAATGACCATCTCCGAGGACTCGTCCAAGTACCTGCTGAGAGAGATCGAGAAGATACTCGCGACGGACCATAAAGAGAACGTGGAGGAGGTCATTGACCTCATAAGCAAATCGGACAACATCTTCGTATACGGTGTCGGAAGATCTGGGCTGGTGGCGAAGGGTTTTGCTATTCGTCTGGTCCAGCTGGGGCTTTCGGTCTATTTCGTGGGTGACATAGCGACTCCGATCGTGAACGACAAAAGCCTCGTCCTGATAATCTCGGCAACGGGTGAGACGATGTCCGCCATACAAACGGCCAACATCTGCAGGCGAGTTGGAGCCAAGGTAGCAGTGATCACCGGGAAGGCAATGTCCAAGCTGGCGCATGCTGCCAATGTCGTATTCCCGCTTACCACGGACACAACGGACGAATCCAGAGAACTCGCACCTTTGGGCACGCTTTTCGAGGACGCCGCGATGATACTGCTCGACGGCGTGATAGCAGAACTAATGGAGAAGATGGGTCAGGACGATGAGAAGATGAGGTCCAGGCATTCTATCTGGGTCTAGTTCTTCCTTCGTTTCCTTTTGTGGAGCTTACCGTAGGAATCCTCGTATTCTTCCCAATAAACGGTGAACGGAATTGGCTTGTATCCGTCGCCGTCAAGTGTGTAGGCTTCAATCTCCGATTTCAATGGATCAACAACTATGGCGCAGTGGTAGCCCTCGCTGAACATGGCCTTCTGCGTTCGTATGTCGGTCGGGGACATGAAGCAAGAGTGGCCAGGATGAGAATGGTACCATCCGACTATCATGTAATCGAATCCCGAACCGTCCAGTTGGTCGAAGAGCTCGCCCATGTTCCCCTTGTCGAACTTCACCGAGACCTCGGAAGCTTCCAGGGTCGTCGTCGCCACATCTCTTACTATCGCATACTGGGTACCCATATGCTCGAAGACCTCCCCCAACAGGAGGCCCATGACCTCGATCCCGTCGTCCCCGTGGTTCAGTGCATGGTTCCTGATCCTCTCTTCGGCCTTCTTCGAGATGTAGACCGGGAAGACCCCAGATGAGAGAACGATACTCCTGTACAGCTCTTCGCTAGATTCCGCCAGCCAGTAGTGCTTTCGCGTGTGGGTCATAGGCGGCGGAGGGTTGTGTTTGACTTCCCTCTTTGTCTCGCTGATGACTTTGGGTGTGCTCATTGGCTCACTTCACTATCTTTGGCAGATTCTTCTTCTTCACCACCACAGGTGGTTTGTACTCGTGTGTGTTGAAGTACTCGGCCGCCCTGGTGCACGAATCGCTACCGTATGGGTTGCCTGGGTTAGGATTGACGAGGAGGGACTCGACCCCTTTGATGAAGCTGAGAAGGTTCGATGAGAAACTCCAGTCGTCCAGAAGCCTCGTGCATACGTAACCTCCATCGTCCGGGAGCATTATGTTGGGATGGAAAATCTCGGTCTGCCACTTTATGATGGGTTTCTCATAAGGATAGTCCTCAGTGATGATCATCTTGAGCTTGTGGTTGAACAGGTGGGATATCTTGCCGTCCAGCAATATCGGGCCGGGCGTCTTAGTCATGGTCACTTCCAGTTCTATGGGGAACTCGTGGAACTCCGGGTCGGAGACCTCAATGATATGATGGAGCTGACGCTGGCACATGAGAAGTTCATTCCTCACTCTATCTCGCAAGACATCTGCAGGTAGCGGCATCCGAACTCCTTTGGCCTACTGGCCGCCTTCCGGGTCGGGGATCAGTTCAAGAACATCTTCCGACAAGATACCGGCGTCCATGATGGTCGCCTGGCCCCTGAGGACCTGCTTACCTTTTCTGATCACATAGGCACCTGGTGGCTTCTCCCAGTACGACGCGGCGCTCTCTATGATCTCCTCAACGGTGTTGTCCTGTTCAAGGTCCATGTCCACAGATGCCCCTGTCTCCGCGTTCTTCACTTTGATTCTGGTTGTCATATCCCTCAGGGGGGAATCTCTGGGGAGAAGATAAAACGCTTTCGTTCTGGGTATCGATGGTGAGTTTGAGGGGCGAATAATGCCCGCAGAAAGGATTATGTAAGTCGTGGACGACTATCTCTGGGGACCTGATATGAAGAACATGGCGGTTGATTTAAAGGTCGGGCCTTTGCGCTACGCTGGAAATCTGAGGACGCCAATTGGAGTCTATCTCAGGAGAGAGGTGCTGAACAGCGTTGGTAGAGCCGACAGGGACTTGAAGAAGAAACTACACAAGAGAATCGCTTCCAGCCAATCCAACGATGGGAGCTGGAACCAGCTATTCGTCAACACTTCGAACAATCTATGGAACCTCGG
>JAZGCT010000237.1:0-6720 GCA_036477085.1 Thermoplasmata archaeon
GCCCCGCCCTGCAGTTTGCTGTTAAGCACGGAGGATACAACGGCGGTATCATCATCACGGCCTCACACAATCCACCCGAGTTCAACGGCATCAAAGTGATCGATCCATCCGGTCTGGAACTGGCCAGGGAGGATGAAGAGCAGATCGAGTCCCATTACTTCAAGAAGTCCTTCGCCATAGCTGATTGGGAATCCCTCGGAGGTACCCGGTCGGACCCTCAATGGGGGGATAGATACGTCGAAGGGATCCTCGGGAATCTGGACGTTGAAGCGATCAGGAAGCAGAGATTCAAGGTGGTCTTGGATGTTGCCAACGGGGCCAGCTATGAGACATCCCCCACCCTCTTGACCAAGCTTGGTTGCGAGATCACAGTCTTGAACGGAGAACCGGATGGCATGTTCCCCGGGCATCCATCCGAGCCAACGCCCGAGAATCTAGCAGGTCTCTCACAGGCTGTAAAGGAAAGCAATGCTGATCTGGGCATAGCCCATGACGGAGACGCCGATCGCACCGTCTTCTTCGACGAGAACGGGGACTTCGTACAAGGTGACAAAAGCCTGGCATTGACCGCGGGTTTCATGTTGAAGAAAAGGAAAGGGCTAGTGGTCACGCCTGTAAGTTCCTCCAGCATGGTGGAGGACGTGGTCGTTGAGGCCGGCGGTGAGATCCTGTATTCGAAGGTCGGTGCCCCCATCGTCGCCAGGACCATGCTGCAAAGGAATGCGGTGTTCGGCGGAGAGGAGAACGGCGGGATGATCTTCCCTGAACATCAGTACTGCCGGGATGCTGCCATGTCGGCGGGTAAGGTCCTGGAGATTCTGGCACTGTCTGGAAAGAAATTGTCTCAGCTTGTCATGGAACTTCCTGTGTACTTCACCACGAAGACTAAGGTCCGCTGTCCAGATGAGTTCAAATCAAAGGCCTTGGAGGAGATGGCGGCTTTGGTCTCTGAGGGCATTGTTGACAAGACAGACGGCCTGAAGATCTACGGCGAATCCGAGTGGGTCCTCATACGTCCGTCAGGTACCGAGCAGGTAATCCGCGTATATTCCGAAGCGAAGTCCAAGGAAAGGGCGGATTCGCTCGCGGATGAGAACTCCAAGAAGCTCCAGGGTGTTGTGGATCGGTTGTCCTAGGTGACCAGCGCCGCCAGTAGGATGGCGACTATCGACCCTATCGCTATTGTCACCAGATTGTTGGTGTCCTTGTTCAGGACGCCTCTTTCTTCCAGTGTTGCCCCCAGAACGCTGTCGATTTGACATCCCATGAATCCGACAAGAATGGGGATCCAGATTATCCAAATACCGGTTGCCAACGTGTCTGAGAAAGGGTGCAGTATCAACCAGCCGAAGATGGACGTGAACGTGGCGCCGAAGAGAGCCCAAAGCTGACCGAACCACGAGACGCCCCCGTTCGTTCCCGGACTGACTTTGCGTCCCGAGATTATTGAGTACGTCTTATCAGAAAGGATGCCGATTTCACTGGCCAGCGTGTCGGCCGCTGCGACGCTTATCGCGGAAATGAATATCAATCCGGTTATGTCCGTTGGAAGGAGGGGCAGACTGAAGTATCTGGACAGAAAGGCCAATACCGCAATGACCGATGGGATCAGACCGTGCGCAATGACGTTCCTTCCCTTTCTTTCGCCCTTCACTCCCTCCTGGACCCCCCACGCCACTTTGGTTGCGAACTTGTATTTTGTGGCGGCAAAGCCGCTGAGAAGGAAGAAGAGCAGCAGGATCAGCCAGACTACATCCCCAAAGACCCCGATGAGGACTCCGACACCAAACGCGGCCATCGAACCTGTCAAGGTCAGCAGTTTCCTTATGTAGGTAATGGAAGCCAGAACGCTGCAAAGAAAGAGGACGATTCCTATCCTGACTACAGACTCCCACAACTCCATGGTCCTCAATGGGGGATAAGCCGATTCAACTTATAGGTTTCTTTGAGAAAACGCCCAGGACTCCGGATTAGAACCACTCGTCCAGGCTCTGCTGCTGTCGCGCCGACTTGGCCCCCGCCATCTTGTCCAGTGCCCCTCTCACCCTGTTCTCCGAGAAATCGAACCCTCCGCACAGGAAGTCCAGGACACCCTCCACATCTGGATCGGTCCATTCCAATTGGTAATCGTCCGTGACATCCGGGCTCAGGAAGATACCTTTGATCTCCTCCGCGTTCTCCACCTCGTATCCCTCCTTCTCCATTATCGTGTCTAAGTCCCCGTGCTTTCTGATGAGCGAGAACGCCTTCTTGGGGCCTATTCCCTTTATTCCCGGATTGTAGTCCGTGCCCATGAGAATCGAGAGTTCAACAAGCTGTTTCCTGTCTATCTCCAGTGAACTCAAGGCCATCTTCAGCTCTATCTCTTCCGGATTGACGTCAACGAAGACCTGCTTGCCGGGTAGCTTCCTCTTGCCGGTGATGGTCAGGTTCCTGATGAGCCTGGGTGAGCCGAAGAGAAGCGAATCGAAGTCCTGGGACGCCGTGGCCCAAACATCCTCCCTCGAGGACATGTGACTTGCCTGCGCCTCTCCCTCACCAGGTGCCTGAACGTGCGGGATCCCCATCTTGGTCAAGAGTTCCTTGGACTGGGTGACCATGTCCTTCTCCAACTTCGAGGCTCGCGTCGCCTTTGAGAACGCCTTCTCCATATCCCCTTCGGCCAGGGCCTTTTCCCATTCCTTCTTGGCCGTTTTCCTCGCCTCTGTCCTGGACTCTATGGTCCGCCTCTTGAGGTCGGGCGGCTTGCCGTCGAACACGAACACGGGGCTCATGCCCTCCCTCAGAAGGCCGGAGGTGCGGTATATGATCCCAGATAGATGTGATGTCACCCTTCCTCTCTTGTCCATCAACGGGGTGCCGTCGGGCTGTCTGATTATCGAGAGGAACTGGTAGATCGCGTTGTACGCGTCAATGGCTATCTTCCTGCTCCTAAAATCCTCGAGTCTCCTCTCTTTCGCCATTATGATATCAGAAATGTTAACTCCCATGTCCGTCTGGGTATCCCGCAGTTAATCTTTAAGGTTTCTCCTGTCTGCCCAGGAGCTACTTCCTTGACCTCGTCTCTATCTTCTTCAGATCCCTGGAGATCTCGTCCAGCTGTTTCGTGTTCTTCTTGGAGAGGTCCCTGTTGATCTTGTGGACCCTGAGCATCTCCTTGGACAGGTTGTTCTGTGCTTTCAGGTTGTCCTTGAGGTACTTGATCTCCTTCTCGAACGCCTTCTGCCTCTCCATTATCTCAAGGATTATTTCATGCACCTCTTCTCTGTCCATCCCTTTCTTACCCAATCAATCACCAGCCCCATATCGGGAAACTGGATAAAAAAACTTGCCATCAGATGATGTGGTCCACGATGTCGTCCAGCTCTCGGTCGCAGTACTTGCAGTTGAGTCTTATCGGCTCCTCGGACTTCAAGGTGAACTCGGTCTCGACGGGTTCATTGGCGTTGGTAACACAGTTCGGGTTCCCGCACTTGAGTATCCCGATGGCAACATCCGGAAGGCTGACGTTCATCTTCTCCACGACCTCATAGTTGCGTATGATGTTGATGCTGGCCTCCGGAGCGACCAGGGATATCTTGTCGACCTCTATCTGCTCCAGTTCCTTGTCCTCCACCTTGACTATGTCCTTCCAGCCCATCTTCTTGCTGGGGACGTGCATGAGCACGCTCACAGTGGAGTCCACCTCCCCGTCGGAGATCCCCAGGACCTTGAGGACCTTGAATGCCATACCGCACGCTATGTGGTCTATGACCGTTCCATTCTTGATCGGTGCGACCTTGATTTCCTTCATTTGACCACATCGAATATCAGTGCCAGTAGGGCCATCCTGACCGGGACCCCGTTGAACGCCTGCTTGAAATATATCGCGTGCTCGGTAGTGTCCACCTCCGGAGATATCTCAGTGACCCTGGGCAGCGGATGCATGACAATTATGTCCTTGCTGGCATTCGTCAATATCTCGTTGTCCACCCGATACATGCCGGCCACCTTCTCGTACTCGGCCGGGTCCGGGAACCTCTCCCTCTGGATGCGGGTCACATACAGCACGTCCGCGGACTCGATCGCTTCTTCCAGAGCATTCGTAGACGTGTAAGAACCGCCCTGCCGTTCCACATGCTCCACTACTTCCTTGGGCATCTGCAGGATTTCAGGAGCCACAAAGGTCAGGTTGGCCCCGAACATGGCCAACGCGTAAGCCAGGGAGTGGACCGTTCTGCCGTACTTCAGATCCCCCAGCAGAACCACGTTCTTGTCTTCGATGTCCTTCTTCTCGGTCCAGATGGTGAACAGGTCGAGCAATGTCTGTGTTGGATGCTGGCCGGCCCCATCTCCAGCGTTGATAACCGGCTTCTCCGTGAAATCCGCTGCAAGCTTGGCCGCGCCCTCCATGGGATGCCTTAGAACAATGACGTCCGAGTAGGATTCGACCATTCTTATGGTGTCCGCCAGTGTCTCGCCTTTCTTCAGGGATGTGATCTCCGGGTCCGAGAAGCCGACCACAGACCCTCCTAGGCGGTTCATGGCGGCCTCGAACGAGAGCCGCGTTCTGGTGCTCGGTTCAAAGAATATGGTGGAGAGAATCTTACCTTCGAGCGAGAGGTTCCTCTTCTCACCTCTGGCAGCCGGTATCATATCCTTGGAGACCTTCAAAATGTGTTCGATCTCCTCCCGTGAAAAATCATGGATGGATATTATGTCCCTCCCTTTGAAGGTATGAGTCATCTTTTCTCCTTATCAGGTGGGGGGTAATAAAACTAACGAGAATGGCCAGATGAAAACAAAAAAAATATTTCAGGCAGGTCTGAGCGAACCCAAACGCTGCCTGTGGGTTGTGGAGGAGGGGGGTAAGTGCTACCGGGAAAGAACGTCAACCGCCTTCCAGTCGCCACCGAAGTCCTGAGTGTGCCCGGATGCGAGCTGGAATCTTACCCTGATCTTTCCATTTTCGAAGAAGATGTATGCGTTCTTGAGCTGCGAGAGATACAAGCTGATCCTCTTGCCTTTCTGTGTGAGTGCGCGTTCTGTGCATCTAATGAGTCCTGCATTCTCCAGTGCGTGAATTCGCCTGTAGCAAGCCGCTATGGGAATTCCGTATTCCCGGCTCAGCTCGATTGCGCTCTTCGGTTTCTTGTACGTCGCAACTAGGATCTTTGCGGAGTATTCGTCCGTTATGAGCCGTGATGCCTCCAAGGGGTCCATGAGTTTTCACTGCCTCCTTAACTAAGCAGAATATCACTCAGGACCTTATATATAGACTCGTCAATGATTATCTTTGATGATTCTTAATTGTGATAATGCCAGCTGTTATCATTCTTGAGTATGATACTTAGTAGGATTCGCCTTTCTACGGGGTATTCTCAGCGCTAACTTTAATTTATTATCTGAGTAGAATAATTTTCCCCCTCTCAACTGCGAGGAGTACAATGCGACGCCCTTTCCTTTGTCTGAATACAAAGTCGCGGCTTTCTTCAAAAGCCCTAGCGACTCAAGATGCCGGATCTTCCTGTAGCAGTGGACTATCGGGATATCGAGCGTCTCGCTCATTTGTCTAGGCGTCATGGGCTTGGAGGCGGTCGCTAGAAGGATCACGCCCGCTTCGTCCCCTGGAACTCGTTTCATTCTTCTCAGCAGATTTTCACCCCTGACTCATATCACTATGAATTGAAGGGTTATTTAATGCAACGAACCCATCATCATGACTGATTATCAGATTCCACACAAGGTTCTGTCGGATTGGCGAAGCCTCAGGCAACTTCAGCGTTCCTTTCCAATAAGGCCATCTCCCTCTCGTCCAAGGCCCTTTGGTCGATTGAGATTATGAGAAGCGCCTTGTTCTGCATCACCAGCTCGTTGATGTACTCGATGAACTTCAGCAGACGGGCGAAGTCGTTGTTGACAAGGAGATACTCCATACCATCCAGCATGATCACCGTCTTCACCCCACTCTCCACGAATCTGCTTATTATGTTGGTCAAGCTCCCCAGGTTGTGAGGGTCCACATAACTCTTACCGAGGGTGGTCGACAGCCACAGCACGTTCAGCTCGCCGGGCCCTGATTTCCGTTCCACGTGGTCGGGATGTTGCCTCGTTATCAGAAGTCCCTTGTATCCATTCTCGATCTTGTTCCAGAAACGGGTGAAGGCCTTCTTTGGTTTCTGCTCCTTGATGACGTATGTGTACCCGGGCTTGATGTCTCTCCCAGATTCTCCAAAGACAAGCTCATTGAGTAGGTCATCTCGGGTGACCTGGCCGACCAGGAGCATCGCCAACAGTGGTATCAATTTATCGTGTATTGCTAGGCCCCACTCTGTTCAAATACTATTTGCGCTCAATATCATCGATGATTATCGATTGGAGAAAAGCACATTACCCCTGCACGCCCAGAAAAGTTAAAATCTGGCGACAGTTTAGCCTTCTCGATGAGAGGAGAGGTTCGGTTAGGTGTTCTAGGCGGTTCAGGCGTCTACGAACTGGAGATACTTGAACAACCTGAGATAAGGGATGTGGATACGACTTATGGTAAGCCATCCGGATTGATCCGAGTCGGGACGATTGCAAGTAGGAGCGTCGCATTCCTTCCCCGCCATGGAAAGCGTCACGGGATCCCAGCGCACAGACTTCCCCACGAGGCGAACCTGTTGGCGTTGAAGGACCTGGGAGTGCAGAGGGTGATCAGCACCTCATCGGTTGGGAGTCTCAGGATGGAGATAGAACCAG
>JAZGCT010000238.1:0-2081 GCA_036477085.1 Thermoplasmata archaeon
CTGACAGCCAGGGTCATCATTCCCCTCTGTAACAGAAAAGCAGCGTGAGGGTCCAGTGAGCCGCCCAGGGTGGTTCTCATCTCCTTTATCTTCTCCATGTCCCCCTTCTTACCTGCGACCAATCCAGCTATAACGTCACTATGGCCATTGAGGTACTTCGACCCGCTGTGGATAACCACATCGGCCCCAAGTTCCAGCGGCCTTTGGTTGATAGGTGTCGCGAAGGTGTTGTCCACCATTATCTTGATGTTCTTCTTGCGCGTCGCCCTTGCAATATCCCGAATGTCGATGATTTTGAGCAACGGGTTCGTCGGCGTTTCGAGGAATATCCCTCTCGTGTTCTTCCTGAAGTATCTCTCGATCCGTTTGGCGTTCTCTGACTTGATCAGGCTCAGTTCTATCCCGGTTCTTTTGAGCTCGTTCCTCAAGAACGTGTAAGTGTTACCGTAAAGGTCCTCGGTGGCTATCAGATGGTCGCCCTTGCCCAGCAGAGAGATGATGGTCGTCGTTATTGCTGCCATGCCAGATGAGAATACCAGTCCTTCTTGAGCGCCTTCAAGGGCCGCTATCTTGTCCTCCACAACTTCCTGCGTGGGGTTCCCCAGGCGTGTGTACACGTAACCATCGGACCCTTCCTTCGGGTAGTAGAACGTTGAAGTCTGAAAGATCGGATTGCTGACCGGCGCCACTCTCCCGCACTCGAACTTCCCGGCGTGCACACTCTCCGTCGACTTTCCTCTTTTCTTCATAATGCCCCCTCGACTCTGTTCTCTCCTCCCCGAACGGTGGATGCTTTCCTCATCACGTTTCAGAGGATGCCTTCCAGCCTCAGAAGCCTCTTCTTCCACTCCATCCCGGCACCGAATCCTCCCAGTCCGCCGTCCGAACTGATGACCCGATGACAAGGGACCACTATCGCCGTCCGGTTCTTGTTGAGTGCGTTGCCAACGGCCCGGAACGCCTTAGGGCGCCCAATATTCTCTGCTATGTCCCTGTAACTGGCGGTATTCCCGTATGGGATATCCCTGGTCGCCTGCAGCACATCCCCCTCGAAATCGGTGTACTTGAACATATCCAGCTTGATCTCATCGAAATCGACCAGCTCCCCCTTGAAATACCTGGCCAGGTCCATCTCGAGCCTATCCAGCATTTGGCGATGGCCGAATTCCCTTACCATCCTATGGCCAAGCGACAGTTCAACCAGACCGTCCCTTGACGCCACTGCATCCAACTTCCCGAATGGTGTTTTGATCACTTTTGAGGCAGTCTCCTCGTCCTTCATGCTCTTGGCAAATGTCAATCCACTCAATAGTCTTTTGCTTTTGAATACACAATCTTTATACATCTTGGTCAGTATTCTTTTGATTCACAGGTGGAAACGCTGGATAATAGGCAGACTGGCAAAGCTATTTATCGGAGGATCATCTCCACACTTCTGTTATTGTTCACGCTTCTAGCACTTCTCTCTCCCAACGCTGCCGCCGACGGCGGTAACGTTGTGAACGCGTATATTGTCCCAGACCCTCCTTTCGGCGGACAAACGGTATCCATATACTCGGTTCTGGCCAACGTGAGCGAGGTCGATGAGATTCAGTCACAATACTGCACTGTGAATTCTGATACCATGGAGATCGGAGTGTGCTATTTCCTGCCCACCGAAGATTTGGGGAACAATACATTCGTATCCGAGATAACCAAGTTGTTCAACGGCGGAACGATGATGGGGTACAAGATCATCGTTGTGTATCAGAATCAGACCACAGAGTTCTATCCGGAGAAGGACTACATCTATTACAACTACAGCGGCGCCGTGGTAATCGAGACCGAAGTTGAGATCCCGCTCGAGATCATTATTGTCGAGTCCATCCTGGCCGTTCTCATCATCGCCTTGGTGGCCGTTCTCGTGTTCCGAAAGATCAAGGATATCAAGAAGGACTCAAGCAAGACCATTGCAATTGGGATCGTGGCCCTCGTGATCGTCGCGATTCTCTACGGTGCCTTGAGCATGGGGGCCTTATCAGGAACCGTGAAGCCTATCGAGGATTTCTCGCTCACCGATATCCACGGGACTCCCTGGAATC
>JAZGCT010000239.1:0-3651 GCA_036477085.1 Thermoplasmata archaeon
TCCTGCATATATGAGAACGCGTTACCCATGTTGTATCAGGCGACCTCGTAGTTGGGATCGATCCTTATTGAGTTACGGTAGCATTCAAGGGCGTTGTGGTGATGTCCAAGAGAGTCGTATGCCACTCCCAGGTTGTTATAGACCAGCTTATCGTCCGTGAGCCCCAGCTTGATGGCTTTCTGGTATTCGACGACTGCTTCCTCGTACCTCCTCTCGTCGCACAGCAAATTGGCCTGAAGGAACTGCTTCTCGCCCTTCACCATGTCGGGTTTGATCTTCCTCCTGCGGTTAACGCCCTCGATGAGGAGATTCAGAAACTGAACATGGGCCATCAAACCGTTCATTATGCCGAAAGAATTTAAAGTTTATCTCGATAGAATCCCAAGAGCGAATCGCCCAGGTTCGAGGGTGGAAGCATACTGGATACAAATTTATATAATCGAAGATTCATTGATAGCCTCTAAGACCGGGGAAGGGCATGGAAGACCGTGAGAGTTTCTCTAAATCCAAGAGCATGGAGCTCCCCAGGAAGGTCGTCATAGGTCATGACGCATTACTGCAGGTTGTGGAGGTCTGTGAAGACCTGAAATTCGGAAAGACCACGTTGATAGTCGTGGACGACAACACCAAGAAGATCGCGGGAGACGCGGTAACAGAGCTTCTGGAAGATGGCGGGTTCACGGTTCACGATGTGGTGATCGAGGAAGCGGACATGAAGAGCATCGGGGAGGTCGGAAGCCTGGCCGAGGAGGTCGGTGCTGACTTCTTGATGGGTGTGGGCGGCGGGAGACCGATAGACGTGGCAAAATGCGCCTCCACAAATGCCAAACTTCCGTTCGTCAGCGTTCCCACAGCGGCTTCCCACGATGGTATAGTCTCGTCGAGGGCTTCCATAAAATCCAACAGCGGGAGGGACTCCATCGTTGCCCAATCCCCCATGGCGGTGGTCATGGATACCTATGTGATCTCCAGGGCTCCGCACAAACTGCTGGCCGCAGGATGCGGGGACATCATATCCAATTCGACAGCCGTCAAGGACTGGCTGCTCGCAAGGAATCTCAAGAATGAGTATTACAGTTCATACGCCGCATCGTTGGCGGACATGACGGCCCAGATCCTCATTGAAAGGGCAGAATCGATAAAACCAAGGCTGGAGGAGAGCGCCTGGTTCGTGGCGAAGGCGTTGGTCTCTTCGGGAGTCGCGATGAGCATCGCCGGAACTTCCCGCCCTGCTAGCGGTTCGGAGCACAAGATCTCGCACGCATTGGACAACATCACCAAGACCCCGGGACTTCACGGGGAGCAGTGCGGGATCGGTACCATCATGATGATGTATCTCCACGGAGGGGACTGGGAGAGGATAAGGAACGCCCTCCTGGTTGTCGGCGCTCCCACGACCTCGAGAGGAATGGGCATACCGGAGGAGGACATGATAGAGGCGCTCACCAAAGCACACGAGATAAAGAAGGAGAGATACACGATACTGGGCGATGAGGGTCTTACGAGAGATGCGGCTGAGAACCTGGCAAGGACAACACGGGTATTCTGAGGAGATCTTTCATGCTGATTACGCTGGTAGGGGAAAGACAGGTAAAGGAAGGCAACGAGTTCATCTATCTGGGTTCACTAACGGAATGCAAGGAATGCAAGTTGAAGGGTGTGTGTTTTAACCTCGAAGAAGGGCGGAAGTACAAGATCAGGAACGTCCGCGGTGTACGACACGACTGTAAGATCTTTGACGAAAGCGTCAGGGTGGTGGAGGTGGAGCAGGCTCCATTGACGGTCGCATCCAACGGCAAGGGCGCCATAGTGAGTTCGACGATTACATACAACTTCCCTAACTGCAACGAGATGTCCTGCTCGTCATACAGGTTGTGCCATCCAATAGCATTGAAAACCGGCGGTAAGGGAAAGATACTCGAAGTGGGCAAGGACCTTGATTGCACCAGAGGCTTCGAACTCAAGGAAATAACCATTGAGTAGAGGTCTAGAAGAAGATGACCTCCACGATCTCTCCTTTCTCGATGAAGTCCGTGTTATCAGGGATCTCCATATACCCATCCGCGTCCCCGAGACTTGTGATCGCCCCGGATTCTTTGAAGACTGGAACGGCCATCTCGTTCTCGATCCTCACCGTCAGGAATTGATGCCTGCCCAAGGTGGATACCACTCTCTTAGCCAGTTTGAACTTGCCCTTGTTCACCGTACCCTCTGGTAATGACGCCAACTTTCTAAGGGCAGGTGCTATGAGGGCGTTGCCCACGGTCAGGCATGCGGCCGGATAACCGGGCAGTCCGAAGACCAGTTGTTCGCCGATCCTGCCGAACAAAGTCGGTTTTCCGGGCTTGATCTGCACACCGTGGAAGATGACCTCTCCCCTCTCGGCCAAGACATCCACCAGTATGTCCCTCTCACCGACAGAACTTCCTC
This sequence comes from Thermoplasmata archaeon, assembly GCA_036477085.1. Taxonomy (GTDB): domain Archaea; phylum Thermoplasmatota; class Thermoplasmata; order RBG-16-68-12; family SOIM01; genus JAGLME01. Next base: position 2,431 of record JAZGCT010000239.1, read on the forward strand.
CCGAAAATATGACCACGTCGCTCTCCTTGACCTCGTCCAGCAGTGCTCCGATCGATTCCAGGGTGTCCTCGACGACGGGGTGTCGTGTCGCATCGCATCCGTTCCCCTCAGCAAGTGACATGATGGTGTAAGAGTTGACGTCATAGACCTGTGAAGGAGTGGGTTCCTTGCCGAGTTCGCAAACCTCGTTCCCGGTCGGGGCAACGGCCACTGCGGGCTTGCGGAGGACCTCGACTTCCCCGATACCCAGTGCTGCGAGTACGCCTATCTTGCCTGGATGGAGCACGTCCCCGTGTTTCAGGGCCAAGGCGCCGGATGCTATGTCCGAGCCTGCCTGGGAGACGTTCTCTTGTGGGTGGACCGGTTTGAAGACCTTCAGGGCGTCGTCCGTGATCTCCGTTCTTTCGACCTTTACAACAGCGTCAGCACCTTCCGGATGAACCGCGCCGGTAGCAACCTCCACGGCATGTCCTGGGCTGACCTTGACTGCCGATTCATCGCCTGCCCTGACCACGCCGACGACCTTCAATCTCTTGGGAGAGAATTCCCCAGCACCGTAGGTGTCCTCGGCCACGACGGCATATCCATCCATGGCGGACCGCGCAAAAGGAGGTACGTTGATCCTCGCCTCAACATCGATCGCGATGACCCTGCCAGCTGAGTTCTCGATTGGAACCGTCTCGTGCTCGAGGACCGGTTTGGCGTGCTCCAGCAAAACCGATCTTGCCTCCTCAAGTGGTATCAGGGAAGTGAACGGCCTCATTCCTTCCTCACCTGTGATAGCATATGGCCCATCTCTGGGAGTATCAGTTTCTCCATTGCCAGCATAACGGCGTTTGAAGATCCGGGAAGACAGAACAGCAGGTTCTTGTCGAGGACTCCAGCAATCGCCCTGCTCAACATGGCAGATGACCCGATCTCGTTGTATGAAAGCGACCTGAAGAGTTCTCCAAATCCCTCGACCGTCCTGTTCATCAACGGTTCCAGTGTTTCGATCGTGATGTCCCTGGGGCTTATTCCGGTCCCTCCATTGCAGATGACGGCGTCAGATGTTTCCATGGCCTTCAAGACCGCGTTCCTGATGGGTTCGCTCTCGTCCTTCACGATGGTGTAGTCAGATATCTCATGTCCCTGGCTCGTGAGGAGCTCTCTGATCGCCCTCCCAGAATCGTCGTTCTCTTCAGTTCGGGTGTCGCTGATGGTCACCACGGCACATTTGAG
>JAZGCT010000024.1:0-4820 GCA_036477085.1 Thermoplasmata archaeon
TGATAGGCGCCATTCTCACGCAGCAGACATCCTGGAAGAACGTGGAGATCGCCATCCAGAACCTCAAGGACAGGGGCCTGCTGAACGTCGTGTCGCTGAGTGAGATCCCGAAAGATGAACTGGAGAAGGAGATCCACAAGACCGGCTTCTACAGGCAGAAATCCAGGGCCGTAAAGAACTTGGTGGGCTTCCTGATGGAAGAATATCATGGTGAACTGGACAGAATGTTGGCTGAAGAGGGAGAAGAGCTCCGCAAGAAGCTGCTCTCGGTCAAAGGAATCGGTCACGAAACAGCGGATTCCATACTCCTCTACGCCTGCACAAGATCGTTCTTCGTTGTGGACGCCTACACCAAACGTGCCCTCAAGAGACTGGAACTGGCGGACACCGATGACTACGAGCATATCAGGAACTTCTTCGAAAACTTACTCCCCAAGGATACGGCACTCTACAACGAATTCCACGCCCTCTGGGTAGAACTCGGCAAACGGCACTGCAAGACCAAACCACTCTGCGACCACTGCCCTCTGAACGACTTGTGCCCTTACCCGAGCAAAAGTGAATAAATCCATAGCCCATTACCCCTACCGATGCCCAAGAAGGTCCTTTTCCTGGACGCGTTCGGAACGCTTCTGTCAGGCGGCATGGAGTCCATCATCCTGGCCTGCGAGGAGATCGTGGACAAGAACTCCCTTGACATGACACCCAATGAATTCCTGATCATCTGGGACGGCCACTACAAGGAGGTCCTGGGGGGAGAGTTCATGACCCTGGTGCGGGCGAACGAGGTCAGCCTCAAGAGGACGTACAAGGAGCTGGGGATCGAGGACGGGACCGATAACTACCTCAACAAGATGTACAAGAGCTGGTACCACGCCAAGCTCTATGATGACGCCTCCCAAGCTCTCCCTAAGCTGGAATCCGTACCCAAGTGCATGGTGTCCAACGCCGACGAACATCTGCTGGATGTCGCGATGAAGAAGAACGGGCTGCATTTCGAGTACGCCGTATCATCGGAGAAGGCCAGGGGCTACAAACCCTATCCCAAGATATTCCAGTGTGCGCTGGAAGAGGTAGGATGTGAACCGATCGAGGCAATAATGGTGGGCGATTCACAGACGAGCGACATCGTCGGTGCGAAGAAGATGGGCATTCCGGTCATCTGGATAAACAGGTTCGATGAGGAACACAGAGAAGGGGTGCCTGAACCGGATTTCGAGGCGAAGGACATCCTGGAGATGGTGGAGATCCTCTCGGACAATGGCTTCTTCCAGATCGAAGACTGACCGCACCAGATGGGCTCCCAGAATAAAGACTTAAATACGCTCGAATACTGGGGTAAACAGGTGGGGATTTGGATCGAGATTTCGGAGGGGGAAGGGAGTATCGATACGAGAGCGGCCCATCGAAACCGCCACCGTACCAAGCTGGTCCGCCAAAGAAGAAACCGTCCAAAGCGGTAATTTACGTTGGCATCTTGATCATAATCATCGGGCTAGTCATCGCCGCCGTGCCGCTCATGACAAGGGACATGAAGGACATTTCCGACGACTGGGTGGGAACCCCGGAGGAAGGATACTACGGGTCATACTACGAGGGGGACAGAGTGTCCGTTGCTGGGGAGATAACCGGCGAGTTCTTACTGGACGCCCAGAACGATACCGACGTGTACGCGATGGGTTACAGATACTGTTACGAACTGGACCGTGTCTTGGACGAATGCCCGATAGCCAAGAAGGATATGGGTGACGTGGGCGACAGGGTGATGCTGAACATGAAACTGGAGATCTTGACCATGGAAGGAAGCCGGTACTGGCAGTGGACGGTCATTTCGGGTGCGAAGGAGGATAACACACCGTTCTATCTCGCCGCCGGGGCCACGATCATGTTGGGTACCTTCGTCGCACTTATCGGCGCGGTCAGGTGGAAGAACGCTCAGCGGGCGCATGCCAAACCTTCAAGCATGTACTCCAGGACCCATGGTCAGACGTCAATATCACGAGGCGCCCGGCAACCGACCATGCTGGAAAAGCAGAACATCTGCGGACACTGTTACTCGGAGATGCCGCTGGGGAAGATCGTCTGCCCCAACTGTGGGAAGTCCAAGTTCGATAGAAACCACTGAATCGATGACTGGATGGAATGGTTTCCGTTCTCCAACGTTTCTCCATTTGATAATGACATCTTTCCGTTTTAAATAATCCATTCAGGGATTCGAAGCGCAATGCCTTCCATGACAGTCGGAGAGAGGATAGTATTGCATCTCTCCCAGTACACCAGACACAAGGAGAGCTTTCAGTGTCCGGAAGAGGTCACCCAGATGGGCATCTCGACCAACCTGGGAATATCAAGAGCGCACGCGGCCATCGAGCTCAAACGCCTCAAGGAGATGGGCGAGGTGGACGAGAGAGTGGCTCATGTCACCAAGGCCAAGACCAGGAGGAAGGTGTATTTCCTGAACCTGAGAGGAGAGAACAGGGCCAGGGAGATGCGGGACTACGCCAAGGAGAAGAAGGTAAGGATCGTGGACCCTGCTGGTGAGTTCGAGGTGGTGGACGGCCAGATGGCGATAAACGTCCTCAAGACCGACCTGAACCTGAGCGAGGCCAAGGCGTACGAACTCGTGCTAACGAACGCGGAGATCGACCCCCAGGACTTCTCCAGGGTGGGAAAGCCAGCAACCACGGAGGAAGAGGGAAAAGAGGACTTCTTCGGAAGGGAAGGCGAACTGGAGTACTTCGATGACTGGTTCGGCGGAATAGAGCCGAGGATCATGATGGTCCTGGGCATACCGGGAGTGGGCAAGACCCGGCTGGTCAAGAGGCTGGCCGCGAACTTCGACGGACCGCAGTTCTATCACTCGATAAAGGAATGGGACACGCCTGAGCTGGTGCTGGGTTCGTTGTCAGCGTTCCTGGAGACCCAGGGCAAGAAGGCGTTGAAGGCGAAGCTGGGAGGGATGATGGACTGGGACGATGTTGCCAGGATACTCAAGAGGGACCTCAGGGGATGCCTCTTGGTGTTCGATGACATTCACAAGTCAAGAAAGCTGGAGACCTTTCTGGGCATCTTCAAGGAAATGGACAGGTTCAAAGGCTGGGTGGTCGCGACCTCGAGGTCCAGGCCGTATTTCTACGACACGCGAGACACCCTCCTCCGCAGGAAGGTGGAGGAGTGCCAGCTGTCGGGACTGAACCTTGAAGCGACCGAGAAGCTCGTCAATCATTCGGATCCGAAGGCCTCCAAGAAATCGATAGGGAATGTCTACGAAATGACAACAGGGCACCCGTTGTATCTGGATTTCGTTCTGGCCAGGGGTGAGAAGAAGGCCATGACCGAATTCGAGAACTACCTTCACGATCAAATACTCTCAGAACTCAGCGCAGTGGATGAGAACACCCTCAGGAGATTATGCGTCCACAGGTATCCAGTGACCAAGGAGGCGGTCGAAGGCACCAACTCCATAGTCCTCAAGAACCTGACCAGGATGCTTCTGTTGATAGAAGAGGGGGAAACTTACTCGGTCAACCCCACGATCGGCAACATCTTCTGTTCCAGGTTGGACGCCCAGCAGAGGAAGGAGGCGCACAGCATGGCCGCCGACTACCACCTAAAGACAGAGGACCACTTCGAGAGGCTGTACCACCTTGTGGAAGCGGGAAGATATCCTGAAGCGGCGCGACTGTGCCTGAAGAAGGGAGAGAGCATGGCAGAAGAGAACAAGGCCGAGGAGGTCCTCGAGTTCATCGAATTCCTGGAACCCAAGGTCAAGTACGCCAAGAGGTTGGAACAACTCACCGACAAGATACGCGGAGAGACCCGAAAGGAATGATGGAAAAATGACTGGCCAGCACCCTTATTTGCGAATTAGAAAGGCGTACAATAATTATTATATACTTGACCATCATACAAATCTGACCGTGATGGTCAAAGAAGAATGGGATGAGATAATGGACTTGCATCCTTGTTAACACCTAATCGGAGGAAATAGGTATGAAAAGAACCGGATTTGCCAAGATCCTGGCATTGTGCATTATGCTTGTGACTGTTCTAGGGGTACTGCCCCTAGTCATGGCGGACGACAACTACATCAACTCCGATGTGGATATCTCTGTCACAGACAGTGGCTATCCAACGTCGATATCCCCCAACCAGAAATGGTTCGTCCCAGGCGATTCAGTAGAGATTGAGATTGTGGCCTGGACGCAGGGTCAAGATACTGTCGAGGACAAGTACGACATCATCATCTTCCCCACTGGCGAGACAGCTTGGTCCGAGAGGGTCAAGATCTTTGACGACGTTCCAGTGGATGAGGACGGAAAGGGCTCAGTAACGGTCTCCGGAGATACTACCGAGGCGATGAAGGACGGAAACTATGATGTGTACATTGGGCCAATAGACTGGATACAGAACAACGGATTCGATGGACCTGACAACGCATACGATCAGGCATGGTTCAGAGTCCAGATGTACAAGATAATCGCCGAAACCAACAGCCGAGGATATATCCCTGGCGACACGGTGACAGTCTTCTATTCCATCATATCCATCAAGGATGGTTCCCTGATAACCGAGGATGCGTTTTCAGGACTGTCGTTTGATGACAGAGAATGGGGCGTCTGGTCATTCGACGGGGAAACCCACGAAGTGAACGAGGACCTCGATGAATCGTCTGGAAGCTTCGAGTTCAAGATAAGCAACCAGGGGTCTGCCACTGACTGGTATATGATTGGCATATTCGTCAACGCTACGTACGGAGACGATAGGAAGGCCGAGTACTGGCTCGACGCAAATCCAGGGAGCTTCGCGGTCTCTGACCT
>JAZGCT010000240.1:0-7053 GCA_036477085.1 Thermoplasmata archaeon
GGAAAGAGATTGATAAGTGAGTGCCAGAGGATTGCCAGCGATGAATGGGAATTCGATCGAATATCCGTCACCAGTGGAGTTGGTGCGCGGGGGTACTACAGAAAAATGGGGTACGAACTCGACCCCCCATACATGATTAAGCAACTAGATTAGAGATCTAACGGGCGTTCTTGACGATCGAAAGCCTTCTTACGCGGTTCCTGGAAACGGTCGCCTGGTCCTTCAGGTTGCTCTCGACCTCGGCCAAGAATCCGATAACCTTGATGAGACCTTCCTTTGTGGGGTCCTTCACGTCCAAACCGGCCTTGGTGAACTGTTCACGAAGGATGGGCATTCCTGATTCCATCCCGCCGAACTGGTTGCAGAAGTCCATTATTATCTTATCAGAAGCCTCAATGATGGTCGACGGAGCTTCAAAGGTCGTTGCCTTGTCCATCTCCTCGATCCTCCTCTCCTCCATCATCTCCTTGCCAATGTTCATGAAGATCTTCTCCACGTTCTCGCCTGACTTCGCACTGCTCAGATAATACACTGAATCGTATTTGGAACAGAAGTCCTCGGCATCCTCTTCATACGGTTTTCTCCTGTCAACAAGGTCGACCTTGTTTCCGACAACGACGATTGGTATTTTTCCAACGATGTCATAGAGCCTTGGTATCCAGTACTCTGCGAGTGCTTGAATTGTCTCTGGCCGGGTCACGTCGTAAACGATCAATGCCCCTTGCGAGCCTCTGAAGCTGCTTGCCTGGACCGCCGAATAGCCTCTCTGCCCTAGGACATCCCATACCATGAGGGTGACATAGCAGTCCTCACCCCCCTTCTTCAACTTGATGTCCTTCTTGGTGACCTTGGTCCCAATGGTGGCAATGTACTCGTCAGCGAACTTGTCCACAACGAACCTTCGAATCAAAGAAGTCTTTCCAACTGATCCATCGCCTAGCAGGAGGACCTTCTTCTTGACGTATTCAGGCATTTTGGAGCCCCCTAATTATCTTCTCCATAGTACTGTTCGAGACCACGGACAATCACGATCTGAACCAGGGTTAGGAGTATCATTGCGTGCAGATCCGCTCTCCACAGGATGTCGATCAGTGAATTGAACAAGTCATCCATCGGCTCGGATTCATCGGGCACGGGCAATTCAGAGGCGTGCTCAGTCAGCCTCTCCTGAATCCATTGGATATGTCCCTCATATATCCTCTTGCCATCCTGGACGGTAATCCCGGCCTCCTCGGGATCTAGGAAGACGTACGGTGTGCCTTTTATCTCAAGCGTCTTTTCCAGCCTGTCAAGTTCGTAGTACAGGATGTCGAGTTTGATGTAATTATCAAGTTTCTGGTTCAGGAACCCGTAATCAATGATCTCTTGTACCTCTGGGAGTGTGTGGCCCATACTCCTTTCGGATTTGGCTTTCATAAGATAAACCCTTTTCCTTGATTATCGGCCATGAAAATCTTGCTGGCTATTGCTTTCTGGCAGATGAAACCTGAAAACCGAGTCCATTTCTCTCTCCAGCAGATTCAGCTCCTGACATCCCAGCGTAGATGGGTTCAGGGATATGATCATAATTGCCTCGCTCATTGCGACCCGGTCCCTGATGGACTGGATGAGCCTCAGCACCGTGACGAAGTCGTTGTTCGTGATCAGGTATTCAATTCCGTCGACAAGCACAACACCCCTGTTATTGCTCAAGAACTGCTCCAGCAGAAGGCTCAGTCTTTCCAGGTCCCTTGGACGGATGGCTTCATCTTGGCCTGCGGTGGACAGCCAGAGGATGGTGCAATTCTCCAGATCGAATCTCTGTTTTAGGATCTCTGGGTACACCCTCGTCACACAAAGACCAGGAAATCCATCTGTCAGCGCTCGCGCCAACAACCGATAGGAGAGGTCTGGCCTCCCTTCCTCAACTAGGTAGATCTGTGCTTCACGGATATCTGGAAGGCCATTCGGTGGTCGACCCTCTGAGACCATGGGTTGATCGTCTCCGCCCTTATCGGGTTTGTCCCCGCGCAATGTGTCGTCCGGCTTTTCAACAGCTTCCTTGGAGAACATAGATTTGTCTCGGTGAAAAAGAGTGGCTGGGGCTATAAACCAATTCTTCTTTGCTTATCGCAGGTGATAATGTGTATGCTATTGGGGTTCAAGCGGATGATGGAATGCTATCGAACGATAAAAGACCCAAGCATCCCTCTCAGATGTCAGTGTCCAACAACGAGCTGATCTTCTGCTCAAGTGCATCGTAAACCCTTGTCTTGAACAGGTCAATGCCCGGATACTTCGGGCTGATCAGTGTCACCTTGTTTAGGAACATGATGGACTCCTTGAACTTCCCCATCTTCGCCAGGGCGACACCTTTGCAGAAAAGGGCGTCCACGTCCTTCGGGTTCTCCTTGAGCCTTCTTTGACAGACTCCAAGCAACCATAGAGCCTTTGCCTCCTCGGACATTTTTTTGGAACGTGCCATTGAATAATCAATTCAGTGTGTTCGTATATTAACCGTTATGACAAGAAAATCAAGAATGATAGGAGAGGAGTGAAAAAAGGTCGGCAAATGTTCAAAAGTCACCAAGATTCTCGATATATTTACTGACAGATAACCCCCTGGATTTGGCTATCCTCCTCAGGATCTTCGTGGCTCCAGTGCCGTATTGAGCCGCCTTCTTCTTCCTATCTGATATCTCAGTAGGAAGTCCAAACTTCTTCGCCGCATCTCTGAGAATCATCTTGTGCCCCTCTTCACCAACCTTCAAATCTGTCGGTGCTTCCATTGCGACCTCTATGACATCGGCGGAAAGGAAGGGGTATTCGAAAGTCTTTCCGAACTTATGGCCCATCCGGTTGTCCATTGGTATCTCAATCTTGAGCAGCTTCTCCAAATCTGATTGCATTGCTTCCATCATCATTCCTGGGTCCAGTCTCTCGTACTTGGAATACCCTCCGAACAGCTCATCGGCTCCATTGCCGATGAGGATGACATCTTCCTGTGCAGACATGGTCACGAAGAACTGTGGAATCTTGTATGATACCAGGACCGAATGGGTGGATTCGAGCACATCCACAATGCTTGGGAGAGCCCCCTCCACTTCACTGTCAGAAAGGATTATCTCTTTCAGGGGGAGCTCGAGAATGTGGGCAGACATCCTGGCACCGATGAGGTCCGAGCTGTTCTCTTCCCCGACCACATAGAGCACAGGTTTGGTGTACCTCGATGCCAGGCAGGCAATCAACGAAGAGTCCAAGCCTCCCGAGAAAGCGATGGCGACATTATCAATTGAAGCTGTACGGCCCCGTACAGATTCGTCCAAAGAACTGGCCAAGCGGCCAGCTATCTCCTTTCTTCCCATCAGAACCCAGCACCTGTCTTCAGTAGATCCTTGAAGGTCTGCGACAATTCCGATATCGGTACCCTTTTCTGCTGGGTGGAGTCCCTCTCCCTGATCGTCACGTCCTTGTTCTGAAGAGAGTCATAGTCAACAGTGAGGCAGAAGGGAGTACCTATCTCGTCCATCCTCGCATAACGCTTTCCGATCGATCCAGCTTGGTCGTAAAAACACTCGAAGTCATCGTTAAGAGATTCGAATATCTCGATGGCCCTCTCGGGAAGACCGCCTTTGGAGACCAGCGGGAACACGCCTATTGTGACTGGTGCGATATTCCAGGGAAGTCTCAGTACGGATTTCTCATTCTTCTCATAAAAGACATCTAAGAACGCCCAAATATTCCTGTCAACTCCAAAACTTAGCTCAAGCACGTGCGGCAGGACCCTTTCGCCATCAATCGTGACCGTCATCTTCTCATTTGAGCCGGCCTGATGCCCGCTCAGGTCATGGTCCGTGCGGTAGTGAATTCCGTTAATCTCGCCCCATCCATTCAGGGAGTCGAGCTTGATCTCGATGTCGAAGTGGATCTTGTTGTAGAACGCCTTTTCCTTCTCTCCCAGTTCAGCGAATCTAAACCTCTCTCTGGGCATGCCTAGGAGGTCCAGATAGAACTGCTGGATCTTGACCATGTGGTAAACATAGAACTTCGGCAAACGGTCGATCAGGTCCCCAGCCCTGATGTCCTCAACATGTTCACCCTCCTTCTTATCCTCGAAAGAGATTCGCAGGATCTCATCCTCCACGCTCTTGAAGTCCAGCTCATCATCGAATGTGTTGGGGTTGAAGAATATCTGCAGCTCGGCCTGAATGAACTCCCGCATTCGATATGTTCCCTGCCGGGGCGATATCTCATTCCTGAAAGCCCTTCCTATGATGGCCAGACCAAACGGGATCTTCCGACGAAGGGACTCGAACTCCCTCTTGAAGTTGAGGAATGCACCTTGAGCTGTTTCAGGCCGCAGATAGGCCTTGTCCGCTCCGGTCGGACCTATTGACAATGGAATCATCATGTTGAACTCGGTCGAGGATTGCAGAGCTCCGCTGCACTTGGGGCATTTGAGGCCGAGGTTCTGTATCTCGATATCGATCTCGTCGGTACTCAACGATTCAGCGGATTTCCCGGTCGCGTCCTGAACCAGATGGTCCCCACGATGAGACGTGCCACATCCTGAGCATGAAACGAGTATGTCCGTGAAGTGATCTACATGACCCGAGGCCTTCAGGCTCTTGAAGGGAAGTATGCTTGTGGTGTCGATCAGGTGGTATCTCCTGCTCAATCCAAGGAAGTACCTCAGCCAGAGGTTCTCCCATTTCCGTTTCATGACCGCGCCCAGATGTCCGTAGTCATAGAAACCCGCAAAGCCACCGTAGATATCGACGGATGGCCAGATGAATCCTTTTCTCAATGAAAGGGACATGACCTCGTCATATCTTTTTGCCATATTCCATCCACTCTACTTGATCAGGACGGTCAGAACATCCAGGTTGTGTATCATTGCCGCGAGTCTGTCGTCCTCGTCGCGAATCGGCATCTGGTTGAAGTCGTTCTTCCGCAAATGGGCCGCGACTTCGCTTACTCCGCTCTTCTCGAACACCGTCACTGGATCTGGGACCATCACTTCCTTGACGAACATCTTCGGCAGATGTATCCTGGACTCCTCGTAGTACAGCTTCATGATGTTCCTCAGGCCTTCCCATGTCCAGCTGTCCTCGTCATCAGCAAGCCCGAGATCGGACATGGCGATCCTCTCGTCTATGTGGCTCTTGTTGAATATGTCACGGTCGGTGATGATACCGGACAGAAGACCTTCTTCGTCCAGGACTGGCAGCGAGAACACCTCGGCGATCTTCATTATCTCCAATGCGACGGTCAAAGGAGTGAGCTCGAATATTGGGATGCATGGGGAGCGCACGAGTTCCTCGACGGGAGTGTCAAGCTCCGCTTTCTCCACGACGATCAGCACGTCCGCAGGTGTCAGGATCCCCACTACTTTCTTCTTCTCAATGACGGGCAAGAAGTGAACTCGGTTCTCGACCATCAGAAGTACAGCGTCTTCCACCTTTGTATTGGGTGCGGTCGTCGGCCAATCTTTCCTCATCAGGAGCACCAATTGCTTTTCTTCGGGCTGGTCAAACATGTGTTTCCTGGCAACGAATCCAATGTACGACCCATCCTTCCTGGTGACTGGAACTCCAGTTATCTTGTGCTTAACCAGAAGTCTGAGGACGTCCTCTCGGGAACCCGGCAGCTTGGCCGCCACTGGTTTCTGCGTCATCAAGTCCTTCACTCTTGTCTTCTTGGATCCTTTCTTGGCCAGTTAGATTCCTCCCTTAGATGTCCGTCCTTTTTCGCCCACAGCCTTCTTCCTCGGGCAATAATGGATATGTTCTTTTCAGAAGCCCTCTCTACAATAAAGTTTTCGGGTCTGCTACCGTCCCATTCAAGAACGAGAAACTCCGAAGGCTGTCCTGTTTTAAGCGATAAAGCGGATTGTCCCTTTAAAGCTTTTCGAGAGTTGAATGCCATTTGCAGAATGGAGCCAGCAGTGATACTTGGATCCTGCTTCGTCATCTGACGAAGAAAACGCATCTCATCGAACAGGGATGGGGAGCTTAACATGGCATTATCCGTTCCTAACATCACTTCAACACCCTTTGAGAGCATCTTGGCAACCGGAGGAGCTTTACCGAAATGAGCGTTCGACCTAGGACAAACGACTATGGGCACATCCGAGTCAGCACACCTCTCCAAGTCCGACTCCTTTGCTTCTATCATGTGAACGAGGAACCTCGGATTGAGGCCCAGGATTGTGTCTATGTCCTCTCTAACCCTCTCGCTCGCATGGGTGGCGAAACCTTTCCCAGAGATGTTCACGTCCTTCGCGAGCTTTTCCAGAGCGGAGCGATCCCAATCCTCCACGCTGCTTATTCCTATACCATCAACCACCTTGAGAAGAGCTTCCATCTTCTGCCCCTCATACTCCGTCCCTTTGGGCCTCCCGTACACAACCGGGCTGACAGGTGAATCCAGGGACGCGTTCAAGAGAAGAGAGACTCCTTTCACACCCCCCTCCCTGAAGTCCACGAAGTGGGAAATACCGGCGGTGTTCATCCTGTCCAGGCTCTGCATCATCCCTTCCAGGACTTCCTCATCGCTTGCCTGCTCCAGACGTACATGCTTAAGACCGTTTGGCGGTGCCACGATGTCTTCGATCGTTCCTTCCAGATCCCCCCTTATGAATGAATCTCCGATGTGGGTGTGAGGGTTAACGAAAAGCGGCAGTACAAGCCCCTCGGCCAGTGGTTGTTTGGACTTCAAATCAGATATGTATGTTATGATCTCCTCGTCGAACTCAAGGCTCCCCTCCTGGAACCCGTCCTCGGTGAGAATCTGGCCATTGATCCAGGGCATCGAGAAAGCATTGTATTCCCCGATTTAAAGTTTCGGAAATTGATAATTTCGCAATCTATTAATAGTCCCCGAACGAATAGTTACATACGTAATAATCGAGCGTAGATTCTCGATAATAGGAGGCGGGGAATTGGAACACAAGTCTGTGAGGAGGCTAAGAGCCTCTCGACCAAAGAAGGGTGTAAAGGTTATCGACCTTTCTGCTAGGAGGGTCGATCCCAGAAAGCCCGAGAAGAAAGCATGGGGCGGCTTGTACGCGGA
>JAZGCT010000241.1:0-2909 GCA_036477085.1 Thermoplasmata archaeon
TCTCATCCATCAGTGGGTCCGCTCCCTGCCCCGCTTGCCCGAACGAGACCGAGTCAAACTCCATGCCCGTGGAATAATGCAGCGAGACAGTACCGCCCTCTGAGTTCGGGAACGACTCACCGGGTCCCAGAGAATACACTGAATGATCTCCGGGTGAGATGGTCGTCTGGCTCCAGGTCCCTGACCCCCATTGAGTGATGCCATCCGGCGACAGATAGATCTCCGATTCAGAGACCGTTCTCAGCCCATGGCTAATTATCTCGACCTTGCCGTTGCCCACCGAACCCGTGTCCTGAACCTCAGTTATCGACAATTTGGTGGTTCTATCGATAAGGAAGTTCTCGGCATCGATGACTCCAGCCAAGGGGTAGTTGCCTCCAAAGGCGATGACGAGCGGCAAAGAGACGCTGGACCCCATCGGCAGTGTCCCGACCTCCCATCCGACCATGGAAGTTATCTCATCCGGCACTGCGTGCACCTGATTGGTCATCAGAGACGCATAGAGCGACTTGTCGGAAGTCGGATCCACGGCACCCTGTTTTCCGGCAGCGCTTCCGTAGTAGTGGTTCAGGGGCAAATTGGGCTCTGCTGAAGCCAGGCCCATCAAAGTGGTTCCCGTGGTGACATCCAGTATAGAGTAAGTAGCAAGACCGGCGTCCCAGTAGTCAATGTCATCTCCCGGAGTGTTGGCGATCCTCACCCGGAAGTTCATACCGATCCTTAGATCGAGGATGTCCTGCCCGTAGATGTTCTCTATTTCCCACATTATGATTGCCCAATCCTGGTCCAGCTCAGTGTAGGCCCTCTGATAGATCTTGAGGTCGTCAGAGACCCCGGTCACTCCTGTCTGCCTGAATGAGGCATATGTCTCCTGGACGGCTCCGTTCTCAATGTAGATGTTGGGCTCATCTATTGTGAAATCTCCCGTTCCAGAGCCGTACCCGCTCGCAACCTCGGTGCTTCCTCCCCCTGAAGGATATGCGCTGTGGTAGATGGTCAGGAAGCTCATGTAGACGAAGTGGCTCTGGGTCACCCAGTTCCAAGCGATGTCGTTGGTGATGACGCCAAAGTCGTTCACACTGAAGTCCACGTTACCGACGCTCAAAGCAAGCCCTGCAGCTTGCGCTGTCGGCAGGAATAGAGACCCCGACAGGGTCGTCATCGTGGCTAGGATGATAACTATCGATATTGAGATGGCTTTTGAGGCTTGATTACTTTGACTAGGAGTTATTCCAGATTCTCCCTCCTGTTTGCCCATGCGGTGTCCTCCAAATCCACGAACCTCGCTTTGTTTCTCTTAGGAGCGAGGGATAGTCCTAAGCCACCAGAGAATCTATCTTTCTGCAGATATAAGAATGTTGTGTCAACTCATAGCACGGCTGCTGGATCCTGTTCTAGAAGCTCCTCTCAACTCTCAGTATCTCTTCCCTGTTGCTATCCGCAACGTTGATCTCGTCCAGAACCACTTCTCCATCTTCCACATTCATTATGTTGAAAGAAGGATGTGATCTTCCCTTCAACCTTTGAGATGAGGCCGTCCCTGCCGTGACAAAATGCGTGTTCTCCAATTTCCACACCCAAGGCAGATGCTTGTGCCCCGAGAAGACGAAGTCCACATCCAGCTGCGTGATTAATCTCAGAACGTGTCCGGCGTCCACCGCGATGTTCCTCTCTCTTCCCGTTCCTGGTATGGCGATCAGATGGTGATGCAGAGCAAGTATCTTCATCTTGTTCTCGACCGAGAGCTTCTTCTCTATCATTGCGTAGTTCTCTCTGCCCACGTGTCCGTCGTCCAGATCTGGCACAGTTGAATCCAGTCCCAATATCATGACCTCGTCATCCTCGTAGCACGGAAACCTGGTCCCGAACATCTCCTCGAATATCTTGTACCCCTCGTTCCTGGCGTCGTGGTTCCCGGGAACCAGTATCTTGTTCTTCGTGCCTATCCTGTCCACGTACTCCTTCACCACATCCCATTCGTGGACGAAGGCCTCGGTCGTGAAGTCTCCAGTGATAACAACTATGTCCGGGTTCTCCGAATCCAGTGTCTTGATCACGTTCTCTCCCCATTCCTCCACGAAGTTCGAGCTTGTCAGATGCAGGTCTGAAACATGTGCGATCTTCATTCTTTCTTTCCTCCTTGCTCGTCAGATGCCCATTAGCCGCTGTTACTTACTTCAATCTTTGCCGCCATTACCTGATGAGAAATCGATTGCTCCAGCCTATGGAACGACGATCTTGAGAGTAGCCATCGTTACCCCACCGTCATCGTCCTCTACGGTCAGGGTGACAGTGAAAGTTCCGGCAGCCAGGAAAACGTGGGTGACCGTCTCAACGATTTCCACAGGGTAGTTGTTGTTCACGTTGGGATAGAAGCTTGTGGCCGTCCTTCCATCCCCGAAATCCCAAGTGAATGTAAGATCATCAGCTCCTGGGTCATATGCGGTGGCTTCGAAAGTCAGACCATGGGAGAGTATCACCCTTGTCAAATCGACTTCCCAGACGTGTGTGTCATTATGTTGTACATTGAAAGCGTGTTGTATCCAAAGCTCCTTTCCGTCGCTAAATCTGAGGACTATCCAGCATGGGGTCGCTCCATTCGGTTGACCATTGATAGGGTCATCCTCAGGAGTGTAGCGAACGATTGCTGAGTACTTCCTAGAGATATTCACCTCAAACCCTGCAAGATGAAGCATCTGATCATTTGGGCTTCCAGGATATCGGGTGAGATTTCCCTCTGCGACAAGAATGTCATCTTCGTACAATTCTATCAGGACATCGTGCCATTTCTCTCCGGCAATTCTTAGAGAGACATTCACGTATATCGGCAACATCCTCAATTCCACGTTTGGCGCAACGTTGTTCACTGTGATGTTTGCTGTATCCGTGTCGATGAATTCGCCATCCGA
>JAZGCT010000242.1:0-10383 GCA_036477085.1 Thermoplasmata archaeon
ATTTCCTGTGAGGCACCCAGACGATGCTGGATATCCCCTTGAGAGCCCCATTGCCCAGGACGCTCTTGCTCCTGAGAAGTACCTTTTCCTCTGGAACGCCCGAAGGTATGGTCACAGGTTTGTGTTCGGCCCTTCTGCCCAGAGGCCTGACCTGGACGAGATAGAACCCGCCATCTCCTTCATCGCCGTTTCCGTATCTTTGATCGAAGGCGAATTCGATATCTATGGGTGCACCAATGGCCCGCTCCAAGTTCTGCAATAGAGACTTCATGAAGGGAACCAATGGCAGATACCGGTTGCTGGAAAGGACCGGTTTGAAGGTGAGGACCAGCTCCTCATCTGGGGCAAAGAACTTGCCAGTCTCCATGAAATAGCTGCCTTCCCTCAGTGTCTGGCAGAGCATGTAGAAATCCTCATTGTGACCCTGGGCATCCCGCAATCTGACCGATTTCAACATTTCGTCCTCGTAGTCGAGAGTGTCTATGATGTCCTGGGCGGATGAGACGATATCGTCAACGGTCATCCCCTGCGGCCGCAGCTCAGGGTGAGATGGTGAGAACACGGTCGCGTTGAACCTGCCCACGGCTCTTGTGCCAAGTCCAGCGACTATCCTGCAGAGGCCCTCTTCAACGCCGATCCTTTCGGACCAGGGATAGTAGTTCTTTGAGAATGCCACGCCTGCAAAGAAGGGGTAGTACAGCCCATCGTCATGATGGGACCCTATGACATCCTGTATCAGAATGGCCATCTTCTCGGTCTGCCACACCCTGGCGATCCTCTCCGAATACTTCCTGGCATCTGGCCCGTACGTGCTTGCATAGACGATCCGTATAGCCATCTCCAGCTCCGCTATCCTCTTGGATAGAGGTCCCTTGTTGGTGATGAAGACGGATTGGTATATCCCGGCAAAGGAGTGTTCAGGGCGGTCCTCCAGTATGGAAGACGATCTGACTACCAAGGGCAGCTCCTTCTTCTCAAGAAATCTGAGCAACTGTTTGTGTGTCTCCGGTGGGAAATCGCCTGTAAGGAACTCGACGTTCATCTCCACGTCGGTGATCTCCTTGTCGTAGATGAGGCCGACGATGTCCACAAGTCCGTTGATCTGGATAAACTGATCGAAGACGCCAGTCGCAACAACAGTGGACTCTGGTATCTTCAGCATCTCGGGATAATCAGAAAGCTCCTCCTTGCCCTCATCCATCAAGTGGCTGACGAATATCAGGCCTTTGGACTTCCCCCCGACAGAACCGTCTCCGAAGATCTCAATGCCAGTTGGCAGATTCTCCCTGTCTACTTTGAACTGAGAAAGGGAATCCAATGCAGGCATGGAATCATAATTCCTTACTCTGTATAAATCACCTATTCAACGACCTCAAGGCCTTTTGAGACCGCATCTGACAACCTACGCTGGGTACGGGCTAGTTCCTTCACTCTGAGAATGTCCTTGGGCCTGACATACAATTCGCTATACCCACAGCTCTCGCACATGGAGAGGTTCAACGGCCATCCCTGTTCCACGCTCTTCTTCCCGCTCCGGTAGGGGATGAACGTCGCAGTCTCCAACCGGGATATCTCACCAGACCCGCACTTGGTACAAACCTTCACGAACAGATTACCTCCATCACAATATCCATACTGACTCTAATAAGCTTATTGACCGAGAATCCTCACTTCCACTTTGTGAGAATCTCTTCCCTCTTGAATATCTTGGCACTGAAGTAGACCACCCAAACGTCCGCCACCAGGAATATGATCGAGTAGATTATCATCATCCGGACACTTGAGAAGGCGGGACCGGCGAACGTCAGGAACACGAACAGAAGGACGGGGAGGACCACCAAGCCTCCAATCTGCTGCGACGCCCTGACATCGGTGACCTTGGAAGATATGAGGACATTTGTCGAGATGCTCAAAATGCAGAAAATGGGGGCCAGCATGATGAATCCGACCACCCAGAGCCCGTTGGGAAGTGGATAGTATCCAAGAAGTGGAAAAGCGAGAACGTTAACGACCGCAGCCGATACGATGTACGCGACCCAGGTAGCGCCCATGGTCACGAGGAATATTGCCAGGGTCTTCCCCACGAACAGTTCCAAATCGGTGGTCGGCGTGGCCAGAAGAGGTTCCAGACTGCGGTTGTTCTTCTCTCCAACGAAACTGTAGGATGCGATGAATGTCGGTGTGACCGCTGGGATCAGCATGTAAAAGAACAGGATGAAGCTCAACATCTGGAGGGTGATCAGCACAACTTCGGGGTCCTCGTCCCGTATGATGACGCTGTTGGCGACCACCGTGTCCTCCAGCAGTGCTGGATTGTAGAGATTGCTCCTGGTGACGACGCAGTTGTAAAAGGTGACGTTATGAGTTATCGAGTTGTTCACCACAGTAGATATGATCGTCGAGTCGAATATGTAGGAGCTCTCGATAATGGAGTTGGATACCATCATGTTGGTGAAGTTGGCGTTGTAGTAGGTTCCGTCAGTGAGCTCGTCGTTCGTGTACACGGTGACCGGGGTCAGGGTGATCTCCCGCGGGGGACCGGAATCCTCTGTGGCAAACAGCTGGATCGGAAGGAAATAGCCCAGCGGAATCAGTACACCCATGATCAGGGGCATGAAGATGATGGTGAACAAGATGTATTTTTGGGTCTTGAACTCGGCCATGTCCTTTCGGGCGACGATCCAGGCCTTGTTGAGCCTCATTAATCGCCTCCAATGAGTTTGAGATAAACGTCCTCCAGAGTTCGCTCCATCTCGGAAATGAACTGTATCTTCCCGCCGGCCGCCAATATCGTCTGGGCAAGCATTGAGTTGTCCTCTTCCGGGTTCCCGACATCTACCAACAACTTCGAGTCCTCGGCCCTCACGTTCTTCGCGAAAGGAAGGGCCTCGACGGCAGAGATGATCGACGGTGATATCGCCTTCAGCTGGACCTGAGTGGTCCTTTTCCAATACCTCCTTTTTAGTTCCAGGGGAGAGCCGACGGCGACCAGCTTAGTATTGACGAGGGCCACCCTGTCGCAGAGCCTCTCCGCCTCGGCCAGATTGTGTGTGTTGAGGAATATCGTCCTGCCTTCTCGCCTGAGATCGGATAGGAAATCCCTCACGGTCTTTGCCGCTCTGGGGTCCAGTCCCGAGGTCGGTTCATCCAGGAACAGTATCTCAGGGTCGTGGACCAAGGCCCTGGCGATGGCTATCTTCTGCTTCATACCCTTGGAGAATGTACCCACTGGCTCGTCTCGCTTCTTCCACATATTGAGCATCTGGAGGAGGTCCTTGATCCTCTCTTCCCTTTTGCTTCGAGGAACTCCGTAGAGTTGGGCGAAGAAATCCAGGTTCCGGTATGGGCTGAGACGTTCATACAGCCCGGGCGACTCCGGGAGAAGTCCGACCATCTGCCGGATGTTCAGGGAGTCGGGGTCTCGATTGATCTCGTTGTCTCCAATGAACGCCGTGCCCTCGGTAGGGGCTATCAAACAGCAAAGCATTCTGACCGTGGTGGTCTTGCCAGCTCCGTTGGGACCTATGAAACCGAAGACCTCTCCCTTTCGGACATTCAGTGTGAGGTTTTCCACAGCAACGACGTTGCCGAACTTCCGGGTAAGATTCTCCGTTCTTATCATAAAAATGCCTGCGACCTCTCTGGTGGTTCCATTAGGTGGAACCGAGATTTAGATTTTTTGAGGAGAACAACGAACGAAATCAACCTTCAGATTCCTTCTTGGGCCTACTCGCCGCCGCCTGCCTTAGACGCTCCACCTCGTCCTCCAGCTTGCTGATCATCATCTCCTTTTCAAAAAGCACCTCGTCCCAGTGCTCGAGGTCCCTCACCTTTTTCTCCAGTTCTCTCTTGGAAGCAGTCAGAGCGGCAGTCCTCTCGACGACCTTTTCCTGCAGGACATCCCTTGCTTTCTTCAACAAAGATATGAACCTTGCCCTGTCCGATATGTCCCTGACCGTACCTTGTATGAGCTCGTCCCCGTTGGTCCTGAAGAACCTTGAACTTATCTCGACCGGAATCACGGTGCCGTCCTTCCTCCTCATCTCAGACTCGAACCGGACAGAACGTTCCTCCTTGATCCTGGCAAAGGCCTCCATGGACTCCGACCTCGTCTCATCGGTATGGATATCGGGGATTGGCATGTTCATGAGCTCCTCCTTTGTGTAACCTAGAAGTTCCTCGGCCCTGCGGTTGACATCGATCATCTTGCCGTCGAGCGTATGGATGAAGACGGCGTCATTGGACTCATTGAAGAGGTTCTTGTACATTATCTCGGATATACGAAGTTCACCTGTCTGCATCTGGATGGTCTCTTCGAGGCTTTCCGCGGTTTGCGTGAGTGCGGTAGACCTTTCCTCGGCGGTCTCCTGGATGCGATGGCTTATCGTCCTTTCGTGACCCAGTTCGGCAACCAGGTTGGCTATGGATTGGAGAAGATCTCCCCATGCCTCCAGCATCGGCTGGGGATAGACCTTCAGATCATTGGCGGCTTTGACGAGCCTTTCCTCGTCCACTGATATCTCCCTGGCGAGTTCCCTAACGGCCTCCTCTTTGGGGGGTTCGGTCCTCACCTGGCCACACATTATGCTTCCCACTATCTTGTCCTGGATGACGATCGGGGCAGCCAGGTACGCGGTCTCGCAAGCGAAGCACTTGTTCATGACGGGACGGTTGGTCTTCTTGGCCTCTTCGACCGCAGATGCGTCCGCCTCGGGGCATCTTCCCTCGGCTGCTTCCTTAATTGTGTTGCAGAACTCGCTCCAGGGGCTGTTCGGTATGATGGGGTTGAGTTCGTCATCGAATATCCCCACTGTCATTCCCGTAGCCTCCACGAAGCTGTCTTGAAGAACCTTCAGTGTCCCCTTGTCGATCAGGTCCGCAAGCCCAAGCTCGTCAGTCTCCCTTCTTATCTCTTCAGCCAGGTCATGGAAACTGTGCTTGGAGCTGTCGTCCTCTGGTGCCAACCCTTCCTCCTCCCTGATGCCGTGAGCTGATTGACCGCATAAAAAAGCGCAGTTACCCGCCCCGCAACCTCAAATCACGATGTTATCCTTCCGAAGATATATAAGAATAGCGAATCTCGGGTTCATTCGAGGGGGGGAAAAGGGGAATCGGTCAACGATTCTTCCTCGGGAGCCTTCCTCATGCCGGCAGCGATCTTCCACATCATGGAAATGATTAGCAGGATAAGAATAGACACAATAGTCAATAGAGATAGCGATATTGGTGAGTTTTCACTGTGATTCCAGTTTAGCAAAACCAGGTAGAAGCCTATGATTGCCAGACTGAGAGATGCTATTAGTACGGAGAGAGCAACATATTTCCCTACGGCCTTTGAGGCTTTCTCAGCCATAAGTCAGCTTCCTGATTCGTTCCCGACCTTTAGTGACCCTTTCACCACCAAGAGGTGGAACGACCAAAAATCCTTTTCTATTGATTCCCTGCTGGTGCTTCTCAGAAGAAGTCGTCCTGTGGGAGTGCCGTGAGCTTAGCCATGCTAGGACTAGTTGGTTCTCTAACATTTTCGGGGGAATGTTAGCTCTCCCTTCGCTTTCTCCACCTTCTTCTCTATAGACGGAGGAGGATAAATCCACGGTGGCCTTTCAATGCCCTAGGACACTTCTTCCTCGAGGGCTTCTTCTTCCGGTTCTTCTTCCGGTTCTTCTTCAACAGGCGGGATTTCTTCTTCCTCGGGTATCGCGGGACCCCCTCGTCTGGTGGCCGCAATAATAATCACGACGATAACTACGATGATTATTATGCCAATAATGATCCAGAGCCAGGGGAATTCTTCCTCTTCTTCATCCTCGGCCTCTACTGTGATCTCCTGAGGCGAGGTTTCTGGATCGGTAGCTGGGAAAGTCGCGGTATTGACACCATCAGTTGCGGAAATATAGTACTCAACACCATCTGCCGTTACAACCGAAGCCAGAATGGTGGCGGTGTATGTGTCATCTGTTGAGGTCATCGTAGCAGTTGAAAAGGTAGTTTCGCCGCTCTTTCGGTAGTAGAGTGTTGCGCTTTCCACGCCCAGACCGTCATCTGTAATCGTGGCTGATATCGTAATTGCTGTATCTTGCGTACCAGTTGTTACAGCCGTGTGAGTTATTGCGGGAGGATCGGTATCTTCGGAGACTGTGACGGTGAAATTACCGGTTTGGTTGGCATTGTCGTTAGTATCGTTTGCCCAGATGAAGTAGGACACACTACCGGCGGCAGACTGCCCGAGGATGCTGAAGCTGTAATTGTTGCCTTCCACCAACACCATGGTCACGTTGTCGTACGCTCCACCAACATCTGTGTAGTTCAGTCGTACCTCGTTGACCGCCACGTTATCCGTCACGGTCGCGTTAATAGTTATTGCCTGATCTACGAGCGTGTCAGGAGCCTCCGTGTGAGTTATCTCAGGAAGATCGGTATCATCAGAAACAGGCACAGTATAGTCGATGGTCCTGTTCCAATTTCCGCTCTCGTCATCCGCAGAAATGTTGTAGACGACGTTACCAGCAGAAGGTTGCGCCGGGATGTCATAGCTATAATTGTCGTCCACGAACACCATGGTCACATTACTGTTCGCTCCACTAACATCTGTGAAGTTCAGGTACACGTTGACAACACCATCAATATCCGTCACGTTGACGGTAACATTGATCGAGAGACCCACTGTCCCAGCAGCTTCAGGCACGTGAGTTATCTCAGGACCAAAAGTATCCGCCATTACGGTTGGCACGTTCATAATCATAGCTCCAACGACCATAAACAGCGCTATGGCACAAACAATTATTTTTCTTGATCTCATCCAAATCCCTTCTATGATTCCTCGGAATCTGAGAGTCTATTCAACAGGTCATATAAATAATTTCCAGTCCTGCTCTCTAACCCTGCTGGCTATAACTCGAGAAATGATGGCCAGACGAAAATCGAAGAGACGTATCCATATTAGGACATTTTGTCTGGCTCAGAAACGGAAATCCTTGATTCTTCGGTATTCGTTCGCTCCTTCGAAGGACAGCTCGATGTCCCGTTTCGTAAGGTTCTTACAGCTCTTGGGAAGTAGCATCTTCTCGCCTTCTATCTCCATTTCGACGAACAGGTTGTCCCTGACGATGGGCATCATTCTTGTCGATCTCTCGGGTTCTATGAGTATCCTGATATCCTTGTGATAGGGGCGTATTGCGATTAGACCGACTCCTTCCTTCGTGAACCAGTACCTGTTCTTGTACGCCTTGCAGGCATTCTCGAACGGCATAGCTACAAAAGAAAAGTCCGCTCCGAGCTGATAGGCGACCGCCTGTCTGATGGCCTGCTTCCAGTCACTGAGCTTGAGCTCGACCGCAACGACCTCGTCATCCTTCACGGCCACCAGGTCGACCCATCTGGTGATCATCCTAACCTCGGTGTACGCCCTGTAGCCATGGTTCCGGAAAAAGGACTTCATTCCCGCTTTCAGGTCCTCCTCATACAAATCGCATTTTCCCATCTTCCTTCAACAACGCCATTCCGCCGGAGAATATGAACATCGTAGGGAGAGGTGGATGAATCTAATCACGCGGACTCTTCATGAGCGGAGAGGAAGACATAGATGGCAATCCACAAGGCAAATGCGAGGAATGTGAGAAGGGTAACATCCCATCTGGAAGTCGTCAAACCCTGGAAGATCTGCCACATTAGGACCGCAGCAACTACAAAGACTATTAGGATAGCAGCGACAGTTCTCAGCCGTGGAGGTCGTCTGTCCGTCAAATGAGTCAATCCCCCGGTCTCCATACCGAAAAGTGAACACTGATATGAAGGTCTTGCTGTAAACGAAGCCTATTGACTTCTAGGTCAGTTGGTCAGAACCCAATCGAATTCATCCGAAATGTGAATCCAGTAACCCTCACCGGCCGTCATGACGTCGGTGTCTGCAAGGCGTTGGAGATACCAAGGCGGGTCCAGCGGATCGAACGTCTCCATCGTCTGGTAGTAGACGGTTATCGTGTCCGAGACTGTTCTATCAACGAAGGAGGGATATCCCACGAAGTTCCATCCCACAACGAGATGAACGGTAGTTTGCTGCGGGATTAGACCTGCAACCGTCAGATAGCCGTCGGAAATCACCTCCACCCAGACCGCCATCGTGTGGTCAACATCGAAAACGTCCGAGTAAGGTTTCCTGGTATCGAAGGTCTTCCAGTTGTGCCTCTTGCCAGCATTAGCATCGTAGTAGATGACCCTGACGTAATTCACTGTCTGGAAGACGGTCGTGATCAGGGTATCGGAGGTCACCACGGGCACAGACATGAGGACCATGCCACCCGCCATGTGCTTTGCGAACTTGGAAGCCTGTTGACCGTCCAGGGTCTCCTGACCTGCGTCGTCAACAGCACCAATGCAGTAGAAGTAGGTGTTCGTGTCCCCGTGACCGGCCAAGGCATCCGTCCAGCCATTCAAGCCTGCAGGAACCGTCGCCACCAGAGCATAGCCAATACAGTCCGGATCGTAAACCGTTCCACTGTAGATGTTGTATCCTGCCAGGTCATCCTCACCTGCTCCATCATCGCCAGAAAGCTTCCAACTCAGGTCCACGTCCTCCTGTTGAGCACCGGAAAGGACGGCGTCGATCAGACCAGGAGCGTCTGGGTAGCCGTCAATAATCTCCACATAGGTGGTATCGTTGTCGCTCGCACCGTTGTTATCGGTGACCTTCAGAGTGACATCATAGATCCCAGCAGCGGAGTATGTGTGGTTGGTGGTCTCACCGTATCCCTTTGGAGAACCGTCACCGAAGTCCCATTCGTACTCGATTATCGATCCATCCTGATCGTAAGACCCTGTTCCATCGAAATCCACCGGCCAGTACTTCTTTCCCGAGTATGGCCCGTTGGCATTAGCGACTGGATCCAGATTGGACACGCCGCACCCGCCGAGCGGATAGATCAAGGGATAATTGTCTGCGCTGTTGTTGTCGATGTAGTAGGGTGTGTCCCCAATGCCGTCCCCGTTCGAATCTGAGCCGCTATAATCGGCCCAGTAGTTTCCTTCCGACCCGTCATCGAACTGGTTGGAAAGGTCATCTATCGCATTGTCGTAGTTGGAGATGAAATCGTTGTGGTGTGTGGTCACCATGTAGGAAGAATGAATACTGAGTCCCACGCCGTTATTTGACATGACATTGCAGGAGACCTGGTCATACATGGCCTCCAGGAGATAGATACCCGCACCGCTCCAGCCGGGTGGGGTCTGTATCCCGTTGCTCGAAATCGTGTTGTTCCAATACCAGCTATTTGACACAGTTGTCCCAGATTGGCCCTCGAAGTATATGCCGTATCGAGAGTTGTATGAGATATCGGAGTTCTGTATGCGCGCGTACGTGTAGTTGCCAATGATCCCGTACTCGTTGAAGGAGATGACGCTGTTCTCTATCACCGCTCCAATGGAATAGCCGAGGTCCACTCCGTTGGTGCTATAGGTGATCTCTGTACCATATATGTAAATGGAAGAATAACTGCCGGCCTTTATACCACAATCTCTGTTGTAGAATATCTTGCTTCCTCGGATGGACACACCGCTCTGACCCCGGTTATCCGTCATGACCGTAATCCCGCAGTAGGCGTTCGAAACGAGGGTGTACTCCATCACCAGACTTCCCTCAGCTTTGACATATATCCCCTGCCAGAACTGTCCGACCGGGTCGGGGTACTTTTCGCTCGCTATGATCACCATGTTAGAGATACTGCCTTGAGTAACCAGGTTCCCGCTGACGTTGAAGTAGTATGTCCCGTTGAAGAAGACCTCCACTCCAGGCTCGATCCTCAGGGTCACATTCGGGTCCACGAACGTATCGCCGACGATCCAATAGGGACTATCACTTATGGTCCAGTTGGTGTCTGTGGTGATGTGTCCGCTGAACTCTGTCCCTGCCACGACATTAGCGTTCAATGGGAATAGCAACCCATACATCGAAGCGAAAACAACCCGTAATGCAACGCTCACAATCTCGGCTTTCTTTCCTGCCCAGGTCATCTCTCCTCCTCCATTGTCCATGTTTTTTATCCGTCTGGGCGTACTTAAGAATGTTGGTACGACATTCCATATTTTGAGCGTGGGGGCGCAAAGCAAAGAAGAAGTATGAAAATGCGATTATCAGGTTGATCACATGACCGAAGTTCTCTACATGGGGGAGTGGAAAGGGGACGAGACCGTTGAGAACCCGAACTACATCCGCGAGTTCGACGCGAAGATCACCAGAAGGGGAGAGACCTATGTTGTGCTCGATCGGACTGCCTTCTATGCACTCGGAGGCGGCCAACCTTCCGACACTGGTATGCTGAAATGGGACGGTGGGGAGACGAGAGTCACGGAAGTGCTCAAGAAGGGAGAGATCAGCCACTTCGTGGACGA
>JAZGCT010000243.1:0-4902 GCA_036477085.1 Thermoplasmata archaeon
GCGTTTCACGCCTGGGAATTGGACATTCTTTATATATCCCAATCCAAATGCTGCAGTGTGGGAAAGATCCTTGTGGGGTACGACGGCTCGGAGGGGGCCAAGAAAGCACTTGACAGGGCAGTGACCATGGTCAAGGAGGGTGACGAGATCGTCGTCCTGTTCGTCGTTCCTCCCGCCAAGATAGAAGAGTTCGTTGGATTCGACACCGATCTCACGGTTGAAAAGGCCCAAGAGATGCTGGACGAGGCTGTGGGTTCGTTGGAGGAATCCGGTATCCCGGTCACCAGCATGGTCAAGGAAGGCGACGTTGCTGGGGAAATAATCGAACTAGGTGCGGAACTCGGGTGCGATCTCATAGTGGTAGGTTCTTACGGGCTCTCCAAGGTGGGCGTCTTCGCACTCGGTGATGTTGCTGAAGAGGTGGCGAAGAAGGCAACAAGACCCGTCCTTCTGATAAGGTGATGACTACCTTAAAATACTACAACCACCTTATAATCAGCCTGGTGAAAGTGTGCTTTTTGTAACCGTTATGAAGGCTCTTCCAGGCAAGTATGAAGAGGCAACCAGATTGTGCCGACACCCCAAGATTCCGGAAGATGTCGATATCAAGATGTTCCTGGGGCTATTTGGCAAGCCAGATGCAATCGTCATCTTCGAGGCCCCTGACGCCACCACCGCCGCGGACTTCGCCATGCAGTTCGGGCGCGTCGCGGAATCCTCGACCTCGTTGGCTCTGCCTATAGAAGAGTTCAAATGGACTTGGTAGTCCGATCCAAAGGACTAAGGCCTCTCCTCGCTTTCTTCTTCTGGCGGTGTTTCCGGTAGGGGCGTTGCCTTCTTCTCATCCTTGCGCCTTTGATACATAAGGTACACTAGAAGGGCCATCGAAAACCCTTGTATTATGACGGCAAACACGATCGCCCAAATCACTATGTCAGGTATCTCAGCCATTCTAAAATCTCCTATTATCCCATCTCATCCCGGAAGGTCTATGGTCTTGGTGACTATCATTCCTCCGGTCGCGGCATTCAAGAAGTACACCCTGACCACCAATCCTGAGGGAACATTGCTCACTCTCAAGAAGTCGCCGGAGCTGACGTAACCGTCGTCGGCGTTGTCCCTGTACTCGATATCGCATATGTCGGTGCCGCCGGCGAATACCAGTTCGCCGTCACCGTTGGTCTGGAAGGTGTACGTTCCTTCACTTGTATTGTATCCGATTATGATCTTGAGGTCCATCGGCCTAGCTTGAGGATCGATCCTACCGACCTTTGCATCAAATGTAGTACCATCAACCGGCACAAGCTCGATGGTCCCCCATCTTGTGTTTTTCCCAAGATCTCCTCCAATCATTCCAAGGACCATGATGTAAAGAAGTGCGGTCAGAACCACGGTCATCGCGACCATGAGAATCGTAGCCACAACGGGTGAAACTG
Source organism: Thermoplasmata archaeon (assembly GCA_036477085.1). Taxonomy (GTDB): domain Archaea; phylum Thermoplasmatota; class Thermoplasmata; order RBG-16-68-12; family SOIM01; genus JAGLME01. The sequence continues at coordinate 1,437 of JAZGCT010000243.1, forward strand.
CCTCTATCCTCTTCCTCAACCTTCTCAGTCAATCTCCTCCGATGGATGCGAATAAAAAAAAGAAAAAGGGTGTGGAACTAGTCCACTTAGACGGGTGTATCGAACGACGTTGAAGTGATCTGGTCACCAGTTGCGCTCCAAATCATCAACAGGTCGTATGACGAATCGGGATACAGGTTCGTCATCTTCAACCGGTCGCCTATGTTGATCTTCTGGTTGTCCGCCAGGTCGAAATACGTTAATGTCCCGACATTCGTCGATCCGGGGGCAAGGGTCAAAGCCCCATCGTTGTTGTCCGGAAAGCTGTACTTGCCCTCAAACGTACCGTTCCTCATCAGGATAATCTCCAGATCTACTGGCTTAGGGTCTGGATTCACCCGACCGAAGTCGACATCATACGCAGTGTTGCTGACCGGGGTCTTAGCTCCCCATGTCCCTGTCGGGATAACGGAGCCACTCAGGGCGAGCCCGATGACCATTATGTACAACACGGCCGCCAATACCACGGTGATCGCGACCATCAAGATGGTAGCAATAACCGGAGACACACCTTCCTCATCCTTTCGGATGAAAGACTTTCGTTTCATGTGTTATGTCACTCCTGTAGGTTTTCCTACAAAGATAGCTTAACTTCCAGGGAATATAAAGGTTTTGGTCAGAGCTCATCGTCCTGATAATCATCTGGCGAAATCCAGATGCTTCAATTCGAGAACCAGGTCCGATTCTGGGCTATAACGGCGTTATTCCTTCCTTGGTGATGGTGTAGGGGTGGATCCAGGTCTTCTCAGGGTGATTCCTGACCTTCCTGATCAGCAGGTTCCTCTTGAACTCGTCGTCCACCCTCTGGCGCTCCAATTCGATGATGATGTCCACTATCTCCTCCACACCGCTCTCGGTCCGGGTGTCGTGCACGCCTGTGAGCATGGTCAGCAACGCAATGCTCCTGTTGTGCTGGATGTGCGCCTTGATCGTCCTGAGGGCCGAGAGAACGGTCCTGTCTGCGTAATACTCCAAGAAGAAGTCCAGGGAATCTATGACGATCCTGAACGGCGGCTTCAGCTTTGACACCTCATAAGTGAGCGAAGTCAGCAGGTTCACGCTCCTCCTCCCCCCCCCATCTTCGTTCTCATACTTCTTCAAGTCCCTGGTCTTGAGGCCTTCCTGCCTGTATTTGCTGATCTCGAGTTCCCTGGCCAGCACCTGTTCGTAGTATTGTTCTCCGATGTTGACTATCTGCATGTCCGATTTCCAGCCGAAATGCTCCAGGGTGGTTGTGACATCCTCGTCCCTCTCTGTGGTCGTGAAATAGACGACGCTCTCCTTGCCAGCAGCATTGCTGGCGAACTGCTTTGCGAACAGCTCGGTGCCGGATCCCGGCGAGCCCGTGACCAGTATCATCAGCCCGTCTGGAAGGCCCTCCATTAGCGTCTTGTCAAGAGCTTGTATCCCTATCGACTTCATATCATACCTCCGCTGCCGAGATAGTTTCATCGCATACCAGGTTCAAGATGTTCCTAATCTCATCCGATTCGTACTCTTCCATGGAGAATATCAGGGTATACGACTTCTTGGCCCTCAGGCTGTTGACCAGTGTGTGGAAGAACTCTGACAGCATCTTGGTGCTGTTGTGAATGGCCATGGAGTTGATGGAATCCAGTATCACCAGGTTGTTGCGGCCCTTGGTCTTTCTGATCAGATACTCGACCTTGAGCATCACGTTCTCCAGCATCGTCGGACTTTCCACATATATGGTGTGGCCGTGTTTGGCGGAGTCCCCCATCATGAACTGGGAGACAGAGTCGATGAAGTAGATGTGTTCCATGTCTATCTCCAGCACCTCGAGCGCGTTTATTATTGACGACGCCGGTATGGTGGACGTGACGTATAACGAGTCCAGGTTCTTGTTGGGTGCGAACGAGTCCAGTATCCCTCTGATCGTATCGAAATAATTGTCCGCTCTGATCCTCAGGGCTATGGCCGATGATTCCGGAAGGCTCTCCAGTCTTTGTGCCACTCTCACTGAAAGACTCAATTAACCACCACCCACACTTCCACCTTTCAGCAGTGGAACCAAGAGCACGCCACAATGGGTCAGGTCCAGCACGTACTTTGCTCTGGAATGCATCGTTCCCCTCATCTTGACCACCTGCAACGTTCTCAGGAGGTCGCCTCTCCTCTCCAGGTTCCCCATGAAAATGATGCCGTCAGCGATCGCCTCTTCGACCCCGAAAAGGGAATATCGCTCCTCAGCCGGAGAGATCTCCGAAACCAGCAGGCTCGTGCAGCCCTTGGATGACAACACGGCCCCAAGCCTCAATATGAACTCCCTGATCTTCTCCTGGGTACGAAGTCGGTAGCAGACCGATGTAATGGAATCTATCACCAATCTGGAGGTCTGGAGTTCCGTGACTATGTCGCTTATCGCGTCAACCAGAACGTCCACCTCCTCCATATCGAACTCGAGCCGTTCCAGGCCCAGCTGGGAATAGATGACTGGCATGTCCAGAAAGACGAGCTTTCCTTCCCTGATCAACTTTTCATCGAAGAAATCGTACGGAATGATGTTGTTCATGAGCTTCTCACAGCTCTCGGTGACCGAGATGAAGAGGCAGTTCTCCCCTGCCAAAGCTCCGTGGACAAGGAACTCCATCGAAAGCGTGGTCTTGCCCGTTCCGACGCTTCCTGTGATGAGAACGGTGTTCCCACGGGGTATGCCGCCGTCAACTATGTTGTCTAAGGCGTCTATGCCCGTTACGCATCGGTCCCGCTTCCTCACCCCTGTGATGTCCTCCGGCATCTCAACCCCCTATGACAACCGTTCTTATATGAGTTTTCTTTCTGCTCCCACCAAGTGCTGAAAATCGATACGTTTTTAAGTGGATTGTCCGCTCTTGACCCCGCATGCCAGAGAAACCCATTCTGCAGGTTGCACTTGACCTGATGCATCTGAAACGCGTTATCAAGATAGCAGAGGAGGCGGTGGAGGGCGGCGTGGATTGGCTGGAGGCCGGCACACCCCTCATCAAGAGCGAGGGCATGGACTCGGTCCGGGAGCTGAAGAAGAGGTTTCCGGAGAACAAGATCGTCGCCGACATGAAGACCATGGACACTGGCACTTACGAGGTCGAGATCGCTTCGAAGGCCGGGGCCGATATCGTCATAGTAATGGCCCAGGCGGACGACAGCACGATCAAGGAGTCTGTCAAAGCTGGCAGGAGATACGGCTCTGAGATCATGGCTGACCTGATTGGCGTGGAGAAGAAGGCGGAACGGGCGAAGCAGGTCCAGGAGTTCGGAGTGGACTACCTCTGCGTTCATGTGAGCATAGACGAGCAGATGGTTGGAAAGGACCCTCTGACCGAACTGAGGGAAGTGGCCGAGGTCGCAAAGATACCCATTGCCGTGGCGGGAGGATTGAACTCGGAGACCGCGGTGCCGGCTCTCGAAGCGGGCGCCTCCATCATAA
>JAZGCT010000244.1:0-3244 GCA_036477085.1 Thermoplasmata archaeon
CTTCCAGTTCGGTTAGTTTCTCCTGGGCTCCGTCCCTGGCCTTGCTGAGTTTGGATATCTCCTCATCGATCTTTGCCTTCTCTTCCAGGACCTCTTCGACCTCATCCTGAAGTCTCGTGTTCTCTTCTGTCAGGGTCTCGACGGCGTCCTCGGCTCTCGCCCTTCCTATCCGGAGTTGGTCCATCTTCTTCTTCATTTCCCTGGCTTCTTCGCCTCCTTTCTCGGCGATCTTGTTCTCGAACTTCTCGAGCTGGTTCTCGGCCTCTGCCAGTCTCTCTTTGAGCTCGCTCCTCCTGTGAGTGAGGTTCTCCTTCTCGTTCTCGAACTTCCTGATGTTCTCTCTGATGCCGTTGATCTCTACCTGAATCATCTCTGCGTTCTTGACCACCATCTGTGCTTTCGCCAGGCTCAGCCTGTCCTTGACCACCCTGTACTTCAGAGCGCTGGTCCGGTCCTTCCCCAGCTGGCGGATCTGCCTCCTTATCTCGTCGATGATGATGCCGATTCTCTCCAGGTTGCTCTCGACTTCTTCCCTTTTCTTCTCGGCCCTGGCAATGTCGTCGTCGAACTTGGTTATCCCTGCGATGTTGTCCAGGATCCTTCTCCGATCGACGTTCCCTATCGCGACTATCCGGGAGACGTCCCCCTGCTGTACTATGTTGTATCCGTCGGCGCTTATCCGGGCGTGGGCCAAGAGAGAATCGAATTCGGAAAGGCTGGACTTCTTACCATCCACGTAGAAGTAGGAATAGTATCCGTCCGGTGTGGACGTGGAGACCTTTACGAATCTTGTGAGCTTGACCAGGTCGGAATCTATGGGTATCGTTCGGTCCGTGTTGTCGAAGATCAGTGAGACTTTGCAGTATTTGGCCCTCTTGCCGGATTTCCCACCGTTGAATATCAGATCTGTCAGACGCCCGGCCCTTATGAGCTTGGAGCTTCGAGGACCAAGTACGAAAAGTATCGCATCAGAGATGTTCGATTTTCCGCTGCCGTTCGGGCCAGTTATCGCAGTGTAGCCCTCCAGAAACGGTATCACGATCTTCTTTCGGAAGGACTTGAAGTTCTCCATTTCTACTTCTTTGAGGAACATTGAAATCACCGTAGTTGGGAAAATGTAGATTGATTGGCAATTGCTGTTCTATCTATCCCATTCATTCCCTTCTGTTAGTCCGACGTTTTGTCGGACAATTGGCTGTATAAGGAAGACCGTATATAAATGTTGCGACGTGTCCAGTGGTGGAATCTAGGACATAATTGTCTTCTCGGTCTCCTCGACCTGCTTAGCAATCTTGGGGTCCTCAAGGAGCTTGTCGAACCATCTGTCCATGAACTCGATGTCCTTCTGGGCCTCGGGATCGTCCCTTGCCACTTCCTTGAGGATCCTCAACTGGCATCTCTTCCAGAGCAGGATCTCCTTGGGCATCATGAGGAGCCGGGAATAGGGGTTCCTTTCCACATTGACGATGGACGACTCCTGCCAGAGTTTGAAGATTCTATCGTACGCGAAGCCAATGATTATTACGCCAGCCAAAACGATGAACAAAAGTAGGAGCATTCCCAATAAGACATTCTCCTGAGGAACGCCTAGATAGATGTCGAACAGAGGGGCGAAGTACTGATAGAAGATACCTGTGAGCGTCAGGCTCCAGAACACGATGCTGATTATCATCTGGCTCTGCTGTATCCTCCATATGTAAGTCATCAATGCCTTCTTGACCTGGACCATGATGGGCATTCAAAAATGGAGAGTGGTATAAAAACATAGTGGAGAGGGTCTTCTGACCTTATTGGATGACTTCCTCCAGGAAGCTTTCCAGCTTCTCTGCAAAGATGCTCCAATCGAACTCCTTTGCATACTCGAGATTCCTGGCCCCCATCTCTTCGGCAAGAGCATCATCCCTGAGCAGGCTCAGCATCTTCTCCTCCAGAGCCTTCTCATCCTTTGGAGGAACGAAGAAGCAGTTCCTGCCATCCTCGAAGACCGCGTTCAGGCCAACCACGTTCGACATGACAAGCGGCAAACCGGAAGCCATGGCCTCCAATACCACGTTAGGGAAGCCCTCGCTGGCGGAAGGGTGCACGAACAGATCCGAGGAAGAAAGGTAAAGGGGCATCTTCTCGAACGGTACCCATCCCTCGAACTGGACATCGTCGCGCACTCCCAAGTCCCTGGCAATCCTCTTGAGCTCCTTTGCCTCAGGTCCGTCCCCTATGAGAAGGAGTTTGGAATCCGGCATGCTCTCATGTACCCGGGCGAAAGCCCTTATGAGATCGTCCTGACCCTTGAACGGAAGCAGTCCGCTCACGCAGATGATCAACTTACCTGATATGGTCAAACCCAGATCGCTCCTCGCCTCTTCCCTGGTTGCCGGCCCGAACCTTGCCACGTCCACGCCGTTCGGGAGAACGACGGGGCTGACGCCGTACTCTTTCTGAAGATAATCCCTCTGGTAGCCGGTCTGAGCGATGATCATCCTTGACTCCTTGACCACGACGGGCCTCAATCTGTCCACCGTCCAGTGGGCCTCGTCGAAGTTGAACAGGTCGTTCTCACCCTGAAGCATCAGGACGCTGGGTATCCCTTTCAGCTTCTGGAGCATGACGCCTCCGTGTCCGCATGGGAAAACGTTCCTGGCGAGTATGACATCCGCATCATCCACAGTTCGAGCCAGTCTCGCCAGATACCTTCCGTAGCCAAGCAGTGTTCCGAACCTCTTCCTGTCAGCCCAGTTGGGGAATCTCCCCACGACCACCTCGCCTGGATAGGCCTCCATGTCCACGCCCTTGAAAAGGATGCTGTACAAGGTTACATCGTGCCCTCTCTCGGACAACGAGTCCTTGATTTGCTGCATCACCACCCTGTTCCTGGAGCGCATCATGGCTATCTTCATTGGGAGCCTCTGCTGGCGCACAATGGAGTGGTTCTCTAAATACCTTTTTGATTGGGTGAATGGCAACTAACAAATTATTTAAGTCAGTGGTATTCTCTGTCCCGTTCAGGAGATTTTGAATTGCATCCGGAGAACCTCACGAGGAAGATAGAGGACAGGACGGCCAAGATATGCATTGTGGGACTAGGATACGCTGGCCTGCCGACGGCAGTTGCTTTCTGTGAGCAGGGGTTCGAGGTCCTTGGGGTCGACGTGGACAGGAGAAAGGTGGACGCGATCAACAGGGGCGAATCCCCACTGAAGGACATGATAGTTGACGCACATCTGAAGGGGCTGGAAGGTAAGTTGAA